>NZ_JBFAIU010000231.1:0-12218 GCF_040654855.1 Asanoa sp. NPDC050611 | reverse complement strand
GTCACGACGTAGTCGTCCCCGCCGGTGGCCGACCCGCCAGCGCACCCCGCCGGCGGCGGCCCGCCAAGACCTGAAAGAGGACGCTGGAGATGGCGGTCGCCACCGCCGGCCGACGGACTGCGTTCCGCAGCCGCCTGGGCCGGAAGATCCAGGACAACCTCATGGCGTACGCCTTCATGGCCGGAGGCATCGCCTGCTTCGCGCTCTTCTCGTGGTACCCGCTGGTGCGCGGCGTGATCCTGAGCTTCCAGCAGATCAACTTCGTGACGGACCCGTACTGGGTCGGCGCGGACAACTTCACCGCGATCTTCGACGACCCGCTGTTCGTCACGGCCTGGAAGAACACCCTGGTCTTCACCGGGCTCGCGCTGGTCTTCGGCTTCCTCGTGCCGCTGGCGCTGTCGATCCTGATCAACGAGATGCGGCACCTCAAGGGCTTCTTCCGGGTCGCCGTCTACCTGCCCGTGATGCTCCCGCCGATCGTCGGCGTGCTGCTCTTCCGCTACTTCTACGACCCCGGCTTCGGTCTGTTCAACACGATCCTGCGCGGGGTCGGCCTGCCGGAGTCCCAGTGGACCCAGTCGTCGTCCACCGCGATGATCTCGCTGGTGCTGGTCTCCACCTGGGCCAACCTGGGCGGCGCGACGCTGATGTACCTCGCCGCGCTGCAGAGCATCCCCGGCGACCTCTACGAGGCGGCCGAGCTCGACGGTGCCAGCGCCTGGCGCCGGCTGCGCCACGTGACGCTGCCGCAACTGCGGTTCATCATGCTGGTCCTGCTGCTGCTGCAGATCATCGCGACCATGCAGGTGTTCATCGAGCCGTACCAGCTCACCGGCACCTCGAACCCCGACACGGTCACGGTGATGGTGCTGATCTACCGGTACGCGTTCACCGTCAACCAGGACTTCGGCATGGCCGCCGCGATGAGCGTGCTGCTGTTCGTGGTGCTGGCCATCTTCTCCGCGATCTACCTGCGGGTCACCCGGGACCGGGACTGAGGGGACCAGACCGATGACGATCACGACGCCGATCCGGCCGTTGCCCGCCACCCCGCCGGTCGCCCCGCCACCCCGCAAGCGCCGCGCCGGCAGCAGCTCAGGGGCCACCCGAACGCTCTTCTCCGAAACGGAGATCAGCCGCGGCAAGGGCCGCATCCTCTACTGGCTCGTCCTGACGGTGGTCTTCCTGCTCTTCCTGGCCGTGTTCATCTTCCCGCTCTACTGGATGTTCAGCAGCGCGGTGAAGACGCCCGAGGAGTACGCCCAGCCGGACCCGACGCTGTTCCCGCAGTCGTTCGTGCCGGAGACCTACCAGCTCGCCTGGGACCGGATGCGGATCGCCAAGTTCTTCGGCAACACCGCGCTGTACGCCTTCGGCGGCTGGCTGATCCAACTCGTCTTCCAGGTCGGCGTCGCGTACGCCCTCTCGAAGCTGCGCCCGATGTTCGGCCGGGTCGTGCTCGGCGCGATGCTGGCCAGCCTGATGCTGCCGGCCACCGCGCTGCTGATCCCGGCCTACCTGACCGTCACGGACGTGCCGATCTTCGGCTGGAACCTGCTCAACAGCCCGTGGGCCCTCTGGCTGCCCGCGGTCGCCAACGCGTTCAACATCTACGTGCTCAAGCGGTTCTTCGACCAGATACCCAACGACCTGCTCGACTCCGCGGCGCTCGACGGCGCCGGCCGGTTCCGGGTGCTCTGGAGCATCGTGCTCCCGCTCTCGCGACCCGTCCTCGGCGTGGTGTCGATCTTCTCGATCGTGGCCATCTGGAAGGACTTCATCTGGCCGTTGCTGGTCCTGCAGGACCCGGAGACGCAGACCCTCAGCGTCGCGCTCAGCCGGCTCGCCTCGACCAGCCAGGTGCCGCCGACCCAGCTCATGGCGGGCCTGGCGATCGCCAGCGTCCCGATGATCGTGGTCTTCCTCATCTTCCAGCGGAGCATCATCGGCGGATTGGCGGCGGGCAGTATGAAGGGCTGACCAGCAGATCAGCTCCGGCGAGGACGCCGGACCGAACGAACGCACCCGAACCACCCGAAACAGAAAGCAGGTATCCAGTGTCCATCGCAGAGAGCCAGCCGTGGTGGCGCGGGGCGGTGATCTATCAGATCTACCCCCGCAGCTTCGCCGACGGCAGTGGCGACGGCATCGGCGACATCGCCGGCATCCGGGCACACCTGGACCACCTGTCCGGGCTCGGGGTCGACGCGGTCTGGTTGAGCCCGTGGTTTCCGTCGCCGATGGCGGACGCGGGCTACGACGTGTCCGACTTCCGGGACATCGATCCGATCTTCGGCACCCTCGCCGAGGCCGAGGCCATGATCGCGGAGGCCCACGAGCGGGGCATCCGGGTGATCATCGACGTGGTTCCCAACCACTGCTCCGACCAGCACCCCTGGTTCCAGGCCGCGCTGGCCGGGGGCCCGGACGCACCGGAGCGCGAGCTGTTCTGGTTCCGGCCGGGCCGCGGGCCCAACGGCGACGAGATGCCGACGGACTGGCGCGGCGAGTTCAAGGGCACCACGTGGACCCGCACCACGAACCCGGACGGCACGCCCGGCGACTGGTACCTGCACCTGTTCACCCCGGAGCAGCCGGACTTCAACTGGGACCATCCGAAGGTCCGGGCGGAGTTCGAGAGCATCCTGCGGTTCTGGCTCGACCGCGGCGTCGACGGCATCCGGATCGACTCCGCGGCGCTGCTGCTCAAGGACCCGGCGCTGCCCGAGGTCGAGGCGGCCGAGCACCACCCGTTCCACGACCTCGACGGCGTGCACGACATCTACCGGAGCTGGCGACGGATCGCCGACGAGTATCCGGGCGAGCGGGCGCTGATCGGTGAGGTCTGGTTGCCCGACGCCCAGCGGTTCACCAACTACCTGCGCCCCGACGAGCTGCACGCCGCGTTCAACTTCGACTTCCTCGGCTGTGCCTGGGACCCGGAGCTGCTGCGGTCCTGCATCGACCGGACCCTGGAGGCGCACGCGCTGGTCGGCGCACCCGCCACCTGGGTGCTCTCCAACCACGACGTCACCCGGCCGGTCACCCGCTACGGCCGCACCGACACCACGTTCAGCTTCGCCACCAAGCGCGAGGGCACGCCGACCGACCTGCAGCTGGGCTACCAGCGGGCCCGCGCGGCGGCGCTGCTCTGCCTGGCGCTGCCCGGCGGCGCCTACATCTACCAGGGCGAGGAGCTCGGGCTCTGGGAGGTCGAGGACATCCCGCCGGCGATCCGCACCGACCCGATGTACGAGCGGTCCGGCTTCGTCGACCCCGGCCGCGACGGCTGCCGGGTGCCGCTGCCGTGGGCGGGCGCCGAGTCACCGTTCGGGTTCAGCCCGACCGGCTCGGCCGCGCCCTGGCTGCCGCAGCCGGCGGACTGGAAGGACCGCACGGTGCAGGCGCAGACCGGCGACCCGCACTCGATGCTGGAGCTATACCGCACCGCGCTGCGGGTCCGGCGTGGCGCCGCGGCCCTCGGCGACGGCGCGATGCGCTGGCTGCCGTCGCCCGACGGCGTGCTGTCCTTCGCTCGCGACCCGCGTTTCATCTGCGTCGCGAACCTCTCCTCGGCCAGCGTCGAACTCCCCGAGCACGAGGAGGTCTGGCTGGTCAGCGGTCCGCTCGAGGGCGACCGGCTCCCGCCCGACACGACGGCCTGGCTCCGCACCGCATGAACTGACCGAACGGCTCCACGGCAACAACTGAAGACACACGGGGGTACGCGCACCAAAGGGCACCACGCACGGGGGGATCGTCCCACCTCTCGGAAGGGAACCCATGCCCAACCACGACGCCGCAGCTGCGCCCACAGCCGGCACCGCACCGCGCAACACCACCACCACCCGCCGCCGGGCGGGGCTGGCCATCCTGGCCGGCTCCGCCCTGCTCGCTACCGGTATCGGTGTGGTCACCCTTTCCGCGACGCCCGCCGCCGCGGCCGGCCTGTCGCCGTTCGACATCGCCGGCCGCGGCGCGACCGTCCCGTTCGTCGAGCACGAGGCGGAGGAGGTCGCGCACACCGGCACGAAGATCGGCCCGACCCGGTTCTACGGCCAGTTGCCCGCCGAGGCTTCCGGCCGCGAGGCGGTGACGCTGGACGCGGTCGGGGAGTACGTCGAGTTCACGCTGACCGCGCCGGCCAACGCCGTGACGTTCCGCTACAGCATCCCGGACGGGCCCTCGGGCCAGGGCCGGGACGCGACCATCGACCTGCGGGCCAACGGCAACCTGCTGAAGACCGTGCCGGTCACCTCGAGGTACGGCTGGTACTACGGCGGCTATCCGTTCAACAACAACCCGGGCGACACCAACCCGCACCACTTCTACGACGAGGCCCGGGCCATGTTCGGCTCGACGCAGCCCGTCGGCACGAAGATCCGGCTGCAGGTCAACTCGACCGCGCAGTCGCCGACGTTCACGATCGACCTGGCCGACTTCGAGAACGTGCCGGGGCCGATCGGCAAGCCGACCAACGCGTTGGACGTCGTCGCCGACTACGGCGCGGATCCGACCGGTGCCACCGACTCGACCGCCAAGTTCCAGGCCGCGGTCAACGCCGGCCAGGCGCAGGGCCGCCCGGTGTACGTACCGCAGGGCACGTTCACGCTCTGGGACCACGTCGTGGTCGACGGCGTGACGCTGCGCGGCGCGGGCCCGTGGTACTCGGTGCTCGGCGGCCGGCACCCGACCGATCGCAAGCGGGCGGCAGGCATCTACGGCAAGTACGTGCCGGGTGGCGGCTACACCGGCGAGATCCGGTCGCACGAGGCCAACGGCCCGAGCCGCAACGTGACCGTGCGCGACCTCGCGATCATCGGCGACATCCGCGAGCGGGTCGACGAGGACCAGGTCAACGCGTTCGGCGGGGCGATGACGGATTCGGTGATCGACAACGTCTGGATCCAGCACACCAAGGTGGGTGCCTGGATGGACGGCCCGATGAACAACTTCACGATCCGCAACAGCCGGATCCTCGACCAGACCGCCGACGGGGTCAACTTCCACACCGGCGTCACGAACTCGACGGTGACCAACACGTTCGTCCGCAACACCGGCGACGACGCGCTCGCGATGTGGGCGCAGAACGTGCCGAACGTCGGCAACTCGTTCACCCGCAACACGATCGGCGTCACGCTGCTCGCCAACCACCTCGTCAGCTACGGCGGGCGGGACATCACGATCAGCGACAACGTCGTGGCCGACTCGTTGACCAACGGCGGCGGCATCCACGTCGCCAACCGCTACCCGGGCGTGCAGGGCGCGACGGCCGTGCACGGCACCTGGACGATCGCCCGCAACACGACGATCCGGGCCGGCAACTCCGACTACAACTGGAACTTCGGCGTCGGCGCGATCTGGTTCTCGGCGCTCAACGAGGCGTTCGCCGGCGACGCCACCATCAACATCACCGACACCGACATCCTGGACAGCTCGTACGCCGCGCTGCACTGGATCGAGGGGCAGACGCGCGGCATCAACTTCAACAACGTGCGCATCCAGGGCGCGGGCACCTACGCGCTCCAGGTGCAGGCGCCCAGCCAGGTGTCATTTACCAACGTGGTCGCGTCCGGGATCGCCCAGCCGGTGCCGATCCACAACTGTGTGGGCTCGGGCTTCCAGATCACCCAGGGAGCCGGCAACTCCGGTTGGTACACCACGACGCCGGCATGCGGGCCGTGGCCCGCTCCACAGTGGAACAGCGGACCGACCAACCCGCCAACGACGCCACCGGCGTCCGGCCAGATCGTCGCCGAGCCCGGCAGTGTCAACTTCGGCGACCAGCCGGTCAACACGACCAGCGCGGCCCGCACCGTGACGTTGCGCAACACCGGCAACGCCAACGCGCCCGTCTCCGGGATCTCCACCTCGCCGGCCGAGTTCGCGCAGACCAACAACTGCCCGGGCACGCTCGCGCCCAACGCCACCTGCACCGCGTCGGTGACGTTCCGGCCGACCGCGACCGGCAACCGAGCCGGCATGCTGTTCGTCCAGACGACCCCGGGTGACCTCGTGGTCGGCCTGTCGGGCAACGGCACGGGTGGCAGCACCGATCCCGGGACCGGCAACCTCGCCGCCGGCCGGCCGATGACGGCGACCAGCAACAACGGGCCGTACGTCGCCGGCAATGCGGCGGACGGCAACGTCGCCTCCTACTGGGAAGGCAGCAACGGGCAGTTCCCGCAGTCGTTGACCGTCGACCTCGGCAGTGCCCAGACGGTCAACCGCCTCGTGCTCAAGCTGCCGAGCAACTGGGAGACCCGTACCCAGAACATCGCGGTCCTCGGGTCCACCGACGGCGGTTCCTTCAGCCAGGTGGTCGGGGCCGCGAACTACACCTTCAACCAGGGCTCGTCCGTCACGGTCAACCTGCCCTCGGGCAGCCGGCGTTACGTGCGGCTCACCTTCGCCAGCAACAACGTCTGGCCGGCGGCCCAGCTCTCCGAGTTCGAGGTGTACGGCAGTGGCGGCACCACGCCGCCGCCGGTCACCAACCTCGCGGCGGGCCGGCCGACGACCGAGACCAGTCACGTCCAGACGTACGCCTCGGGCAACACGGTCGACGGGAACACCAACACCTACTGGGAGAGCGCCAACAACGCGTTCCCGCAGTCGGTGACCGTCGACCTCGGCGCCAACGCCTCGATCTCCCGGGTCGTGCTCAAGCTGCCGCCCGCGGCCGCCTGGGCGACGCGTACCCAGACGGTGGCGGTTCTGGGCTCCACCAACGGATCGTCGTTCACCACCCTGGCGGGCGCGGCCGGTCGCACGTTCAACCCGGCCTCCGGCAACACCGCCACCATCACGTTCCCGGCGACGTCGCAACGCCACGTCCGGCTGACGTTCACCGGTAACACGGGCTGGCCCGCCGGGCAGCTCGCGGAGTTCGAGGTCTACGCCTCCTGACCCACCCCGGTATCCCTTCCGACTCCACGGAATCCCTCAACGGAAGAGGTGCAACCCCCGTCATGACCCGATCCAGACCAAGACGTGTCACACGGCTGACCGCCGGCACCATCTCGACTCTGCTCGTCGGCACGGCACTCGCGGCCGTGTCCGGCGCGCCCGCCGCCGCGGCCGGCGGGCCCAACCTGGCCGCCGGCAAGCCCACGTCGGCCAGCAGCACCAACGGCGGCTTCGTCGCCGGCAACCTCACCGACGGCAACAAGGGCAGCTACTGGGAGAGCTCCGGCGCCCTGCCCCAGTGGGGCCAGGTCGACCTGGGCAGCACGATCAGCATCGACCAGGTCGTGCTCAAGCTGCCCGACGGCTGGGGGCAGCGCACCGAGACGCTGTCCGTCCAGGGCAGCACCAACGGGTCCAGCTTCTCGGCGATCACCTCGTCCGCGGGCCAGACCTTCTCGCCCGGCAACAACAACACGGTGACCATCAACTTCGGCGCGACCAACGCCCGCTACGTCCGGGTCAACATCACCGCCAACACCGGGTGGGGCGCGGCGCAGATCTCCGAGCTCGAGGTGTACGGGGCGACGACGTCGTCCAGCAACCTCGCGCTCGGCAAGGCGACCAGCGAGTCCGGGCACGCCGACGTCTACGGCTCCGGCAACGTGGTCGACGGCAACCAGGGGTCGTACTGGGAGAGCACCAACAACTCGTTCCCCGAGTGGGTGCAGGTCGACCTCGCCGCGGCCGTCGCGGTCAACCGCGTCGTGCTGAAGCTGCCGACCGGCTGGGGCAGCCGCACCCAGGCGCTGTCCGTCCAGGGCAGCACCAACGGCACGTCGTTCAGCGACCTGTCGCCGTCGGCTGGGCGCACCTTCGACCCGGCGAGCGGCAACACCGTGTCGATCACCTTCAACCAGGCCACCACGCGGTACGTGCGTTTGAACGTCACCGCCAACACCGCCTGGCCGGCCGGCCAGATCTCCGAGCTCGAGGTGTACGGCCCGACGAGCGGTGACACCTCCGCACCGACCGCGCCTTCGGGTCTCGCCTTCACCCAGCCCGCCTCCGGGCAGATCCGGCTGACGTGGAACGCGTCGACCGACAACGTCGGCGTGACCGGCTACGACATCTACGCCAACGGTCAGCTGCGCACCAGCGTCGGCAACGTGCTCACCTACACCGACAGCCAGCCGGACAGCGCGACGGTGTCCTACTACGTGCGGGCCAAGGACGCGGCGGGCAACCAGTCGGGCAACAGCAACACGGTGACCCGGCAGGGCACGTCCACCGACACGCAGGCGCCGTCGGCGCCGGGCGGGCTCGCGTACACCGAGCCGGGTTCCAACCAGATCCGGCTGACCTGGAACGCCTCGACCGACAACGTCGGTGTCACCGGCTACGACGTCTACGCCAACGGTTCCGTGCGGGGCAGCGTCGCCGGCAACGTGCTCACCTACACCGACACGCAGGCGGCGACCGCTACGGTCTCCTACTACGTGCGGGCCAAGGACGCGGCCGGCAACGTCTCCGGCAACAGCAACACGGTCACCCGCGCCGGCAGCGGCGGGCCGGGCGGCACCAACCTGGCCGTTGGCAAGCCGATCACCGGCTCGTCGACGGTGCACACGTTCGTCGCGACCAACGCCAACGACGACAACGCGGCCACCTACTGGGAGGGCGCGCCGGGCGCCTACCCGAGCACCCTGACGGTGTCGCTCGGCGCGAACGCCACGGTCAGCTCGGTCGTGGTCAAGCTGCCGCCGGACGGCGCCTGGGGTCCGCGTACCCAGACGTTCTCGATCTCGGGCCGGGAGCAGAGCGCTTCCGGGTTCACGACGCTCGTGGGTTCGGCGACGTACAGCTTCAGCAACGCGTCGGCGAGCAACACCGTGACGATCCCGGTCAGCGCTTCGGTCGCGGACGTGCGGCTGACCTTCACCGCCAACAGCGGCTCGTCCAACGGGCAGGTCTCCGAGTTCCAGGTGATCGGCACGCCGGCACCGAACCCCGACCTGACCGTCAGCGCGATCTCCGCGTCGCCGGCCAGCCCGATCGAGACCGACTCGATCACGCTGTCGGCGACGGTGCGCAACATCGGCAACGCCGGCTCGGGCGCGACCACCGTGGGCCTCTACTTCGGCACCACGAAGGTCGGCACGGCCAACGTCGGCGCACTCGCGGCCGGCGGTCAGGCGGTCGTCTCGGCCAACATCGGGCCGCGCGACGCCGGCACGTACCAGCTGATCGCCAAGGTCGACGAGAGCAACACGGTGATCGAGCAGAGCGACGCGAACAACACGTTCACCGGCGGCAACCTCGTCGTCGGCCAGGTGCAGAGCTCCGACCTGGTCGCCGGCTCGGTGAGCTGGTCGCCGAACAACCCGTCGGCCGGGCAGACGGTCACCTTCTCGGTGGCCATCCGCAACCAGGGCACGATCGCCTCGGCCGGTGGAGCGCACGGCATCACGCTCACGGTGTTCAACGAGTCGGGCTCGGTGGTGCGCACGTTGACGGGCTCCTACAGCGGCGCGATCGCCGCCGGCGCCACCGCGCCCGCGGTCAACATGGGCACCTGGACGGCCGCCAACGGTCGCTACACGGTGCGCGTGGTGCTCGCCGACGACGCCAACGAGCTGCCGGTCAAGCGGACCAACAACACCAGCGAGCAGCCGTTCTTCTCGGGCCGCGGCGCGAACATGCCGTACGACATGTACGAGGCCGAGGACGGCTCGATCGGTGGCGGTGCGCAGTCGCTGGCGCCGAACCGGACCATCGGCGACCTCGCGGGCGAGGCGTCCGGCCGGCGCGCGGTGCGGCTGCCGTCGAACGGGTCGTTCGTGCAGTGGACGACGCGCAACCCCACCAACACCCTCGTGGTCCGGTTCTCGATCCCGGACGCCGCCGGGGGTGGCGGCCAGTCGTCGTCGTTGAACATCTACGTCAACGGCACGCTGCACAAGGCGATCCCGCTCAACTCGCGGTACGCGTGGCTCTACGGCGCCGAGGCGAGCCCGAACAACTCGCCGGGCTCGGGCGGGCCGCGGCACATCTACGACGAGGCCAACATCATGCTGAACTCGTCGATCCCGGCCGGCTCCACGATCAAGCTGCAGAAGGACACCGGCACCGAGGCGACCGTCGACTTCATCAACCTGGAGCAGGTGGCCCCGCGGCCCAACCCGGACCCGGCCCGCTACAAGGTGCCGACCGGCACCAGCCAGCAGGAGGTCCAGGCGGCCTTCGACGCGGCTCGCCAGGACGCGAGCTCGCTGGGTGTCTACCTGCCGGCGGGCACCTACGAGACGCAGAACAAGTTCCAGATCTACCTGCGGCCGATCAAGGTCGTCGGTGCCGGCATCTGGTACACCCGGTTCCAGACACCACAGACCCAGCAGGACACCAACGCCGGCTTCGACGTGCAGGCGTCGGCCAGCGGGTCGTCCTTCGAACACCTCGCCTTCTTCGGCAACTACACGTCGCGTCAGGACGGGCCGGGCAAGGTCTGGGGTGAGCTGCAGAACGTCGACAACATGACGATCGACAACGTCTGGGTCGAGCACACGATCTGCGCCTACTGGGGCGTGAGCGTGAGCGGATTGAAGATCACCAACAGCCGCTTCCGCAACACGTTCGCCGACGCGGTCAACATGACCAACGGCAGCACCAACAACCTGATCTCCAATAACGAGGGCCGCGGCAACGGCGACGACGCGTTCGCGCTGTTCTCGGCGACTGACGCGGGTGGGGGTGCGAACACAGGCAACACGTTCGAGAACCTGTCCGCGACGGTCACCTGGCGGGCCGCGGGTGTGGCGGTGTACGGCGGACAGAACAACACCTTCCGCAACCTCTACATCGCCGACCAGCTCACCTACTCCGGCCTGACGATCAGCTCGCTGGACTTCGGTTACCCGTTCGTCGGGTTCGGGCCAGGGCTGACCACGTTCGACAACATCTCGCTCATCCGGTCGGGTGGCCACTTCTGGGGCAACCAGACGTTCGGAGCGATCTGGGCGTTCTCCGCGTCCAAGGAGTTCCGCGGCATACGCGTGTCCAATGTCGACATCGTCGATCCGACGTACTCCGGGATCATGTTCCAGACCAAGTACAACGGATCCTCGCCGGAGAACCCGGTGCAGGACACGGTCTTCACGAACATCTCGATCTCGGGTGCGCAGAAGAGCGGTGACGCGTTCGACGCCAAGTCCGGCTTCGGCATCTGGGTCAACGAGCTGCCGGAACCCGGGCAGGGCCCGGCGGTCGGCTCGGCGACATTCAACAACCTGCGGTTCAGCAACAACTTCCAGAACATCAAGAACACGACGACGACCTTCCAGTTGATCATCAACTAACCACGAGACCGAGTGCCCCGGGGACAACGCCGAGTCCCCGGGGCACTCTCGATCTGTTCGGAGGGTTCATGCGACGGGGGTTGGTGGCCTGCGTGGCCACGCTGTTGTTCCTGGCGGGCTGCTCCGGTGCCGACGGTAAGGCCGGCCCGGCGGCCGCGCCCAGCCCGAGCGGCCCGGTCCCGGGTGCCGAATGCCCGGGCATGGCTTCGGGCGTCGGCGCTTCGCCGGTGCGGTTCGGTGTCGACGGCGCCACGAACCTGGGCGGCCTGATCGGCGGCAGCGGTTCGACCGGGGTCGTGTTGGCCCACCAGGCCGAGGCCGACCTGTGCCAGTGGATCCTGGGCTTCAACGAGCTGATCGGCAAGGGGTACCGGGTGCTCGCGTTCGACTTCCACGGGCACGGCTCGTCGGAGAGCAGCGAGGTCGGGTTCGACGAGGACGTCATGGCGGCCGCAGCGACGCTGCGGGCCGCGGGCGCCACGTCGGTCGTGCTGGTCGGGGCCTCGATGGGCGGCACGTTCTCGATCGCGGCGGCGGCGAAGATCAGCCCGCCGGTGGCCGGCGTCGTGTCGGTCTCCGGCCCGCTGGCCTACGGCGGCGTGAGCGCGCAGCAGGAGGCGCCCAAGGTGGCCGTCCCGGCGCTCTACCTGGCGCAGCAGGACGACGGGCTCTTCGGCGACGCCGCGCTGGAGTTCGCGAAGGCCTCCACCGCCAGCCCGGACGCGCAGGTGTTGGTGACACCGGGTGCCACGCACGGCGTACCCCTGGTGATCGAAGGCGGCGACGCCAAGCTCCGTGCGGCGTTCTTCGACTTCCTGGCCAGGTACGCGCCCGTGCAGGCCTAGCCTTCGGTGGCGGGCGCGCCGTGGCGGCCCTGCCCGGCGACGAACCGGGCGGCTGCCTCGAAGCGGTTGAGCTGACCAAGGCGTTCGGCGGCAACGTGGTGCTCGACCA
>NZ_JBFAIU010000230.1:0-12234 GCF_040654855.1 Asanoa sp. NPDC050611 | reverse complement strand
TGGACTACGTGCGATCTCCTGAGTGCCTCGGCCGCGTCGATGGTCTCGATCTCCGGGCGGCGGCCGACGGCGGGCGCGTTCCAGACCGCGACCGGGCCGCCCGGGCGCGCCGCGATGCCCGGGAACTCGTTGGCGCACCGCCGCCGGAAGTCGGCCACCGTCGGGTTGTTCATGGACACGCGGCGGGCGATCTGGCCCAGGCCGTACCCCCGTTCGTGCAGCGCGGTGGCCAGGAAGTCCTCGACGAAACCCTCGAAGGCCGAGATCACGCCGAGCACGACCGCGGGCGCCAGGGCCGAGAAGTTGCCGGCGTTTCCCGGTGTGCGGGGGTGCAGGCCGACCAGGCGCCGCGGCACCTCGAGCGAGCGGGCGAACCGGTTGACGCTGTCCTGCAGGGCGACCGGGAACGACATGCCCGACATTGTGGCGCCGGCCCGCGGCGGAGCGGCGGCCGGACCAGAATGTCCGGTATGGACCTGCAGCTGGCCGGCAAGCGGGCCGTCGTCACCGGCGGCAGCCGCGGCATCGGCAACGCGATCGCCTGGGCGCTCGCCCGGGAGGGCTGCGACATCGGCCTCGTCGCCCGCAACCGCGAGGAGGTCGGCGGCGCGGCCCGGGAACTGCACGACACGGTAGGCGTCCGGGTCGTGCCGCTCGTCGCCGACACCGCCGACACGACCGCCGTCGACGGCATGGTGGTCGGCGCGATGGACCTCCTCGGCGGCGTCGACATCCTGGTCAACTGCGCGGCCCGGCCCGCGGGCGCGGGCACGTCGCCACCGGCCCTGGAGGAGATCACCGACGAGCGGTTCCACGAGGAGATGAACACGAAGGTCATGGGCTACCTGCGGTGCGCCCGCGCCGTGGCACCGCACATGCGCCGCGCCGGCTGGGGCCGGATCATCTCGATCTCGGGACTGGCCGCCCGCCGCACGGGCGACACGATCGCCAGCATGCGCAACGTGGCGGTGGTCGCGATGACCCGCAACCTGGCGGAGGAGCTGGGCCCGGCCGGCATCAACGTGACGGCGGTGCACCCGGCGAGCCCGTTCACCCACCGCAGCCCGGGCCTCGTCCGCGCGGCGGCGGAACGCGAGGGCATCTCGGAGGACGAGGCGACCCGCCAACTGCTCGCCGGCAACGCCCTGCACCGCGTGATCCACGCCGACGACATCGCCGCCCTGGTCACCTTCCTGGCGTCCCCGCTCTCGGTAGCGATCAACGGCGACGTGATCGCGGCCGGGGGAGGGGTCGGTCAGTCCATCTACTACTAGCAGTCACCGGCCTCGCCCGTGCGCGCCAGCTCGAACGACCTTCCCGCGTCCGCGCGGTCACCGATCACGACGTTTCGTGCCTCCCAAGTCCGGTCGTCGCCGAATGGCCTCGTAGAAGAACTGCCCGCTCCCGAACAGGCGAATGAAGATGGCCACCACTCCGGTGCTGGGCGCGGTGCCCTGCTTGGTGATCCGTTCGAGGATCAGCGGGCGCCGACCCCCAGCGCACTGATGCCCGGACATACATCGACCGGTGGCGGTGGTCCGTGCCGCGGGCGGCTGTCCACCGTGGCGTCCGGACCGTAGAGTCGGTCGCATGAGCGCCGAGCTCCCGTCGCAGCGCGACATCCGCATGTCCGACGCGGAGCGGGAGACGGTCCTGGCGCGGCTCAACACGGCCGTGGCCGAGGGGCGGCTGACCATGGCCGAGTTCGAGGAGCGGGTCGACGGCGTGCTGCGGTCGCGCACGTTCCGCGACGTCGAGCCCTTCCTCGCCGACCTGCCCAGCGTCGCCGCCGTCCCGGCGCTCGCGGCCACCGACGTGGTCGAGCTGCGGGGCCACGCCGGGCAGATCAGGCGGGGCGGGCGCTGGGCCGTGCCGCGCAAGCTGGTCGTGCGGGGCATCGCCGGGATCAACAAGCTCGACTTCCGCGAGGCCGTCTTCACCCACCGCGTGGTCGAGGTCCACCTGTCCACACAGGGCGGCACCACGATCATCGTCCTGCCGCGGGGCGCCACCGCCAACATCGACCAGCTCCGCACGACCGGCGGCTTCACGCTCTGCCGGGTCTCGTCCTATCCCGACCCGACCGCCACGGCGCCGCACCTGGTGGTCACCGGCAGCACCGCCGCCGGCACCCTCGTGGTCCGCCACCCACGCCGGCTCGGCCGCTGGACCTGGTGACGTGACCGCGCTCCCGCGGGGGGCGACCGGCTTCTGGGACGCCGCCAAGGGGCCTCCGGCCCGCACCGACGTCCGCGCGTTCCGGGCGGCGGTACGCACCGCCGCACAGGGGAGGGTCGAGAGCTTCGAGCCGGCCGGCGTGACCCCGAACTTCCATCTGATGGTCATCCGGGCCGCCGGCGACCGGGTCGGCGTGGTCTGCCACGAGCTGTTGCCCTGGCTGGCGTTCGTGCGGCCGCCGGACGGCTCCGTCGAGCCGCTGACCTTCCTGTCCCGGCCGGCGCTGGCGGCCGCGCTGCGGCCCTTCCGCGTCCTGGACCCGGCGACGCTGGCCACCCCGCTGCGGGATCTCGACCTGTCGACGCTCGACCGCGGTGAGCGTCACCAGGTCGAGTTCTGGCAACCGGAGACCTTGGGCCAGTTGCTGTTCAACTGGTGGGACTGACCAGGTCCGCAGCGTCGTCGAAGGCGTCCGGGCTGTGTGCGGCGGCCACGATGCGCCACCGGCCCGGGCGGGGTGACCACGTGCGGGTCGCGGGGTCGCGCTGTCGCGTCGGGGTCAGGTCCAGGTCGATCGGCACGTCGGCGGTGACGCCCGGGTCGAGGCTGACCCGCCGGAAACCGACCAGTGCCGGCACCGGCGGCGTGGCGTCGGCGTCGAACGCGTACACCTGCGCCACCGTCGACCCTGGACGGTCGCCCGTGTTCGTGACCCGGACGACGGCAGTGTCGCCCGACCGGCCGGCAAGGGCCATGGCGAACGTCGTGTAGCCCAGACCGAAGCCGAAGGGGTACGCCGCCGCGTGGCCGTCGCGGTCCAGCTTGCGCTGGCCCCACCAGGCGTCGTAGCGGATGCGCCGGGCGCCGGCGTCGAAGAACGGCAGGTGGGCCGCGGACGTCGGGATCGCCAGCGGCAGCCGGCCGCCGGGCTCCGCGGCGCCGGTGAGGACGTCGGCGATCGCCCGGCCGCCGGCCATGCCCGGATACCAGGCGAGCAGGATCGCCGCGACCCGGTCCCGCCAGGCCTCCATGATGATCGCGCTGCCGCCGACCACCACGACCACGGTGCGCGGGTTGGCCGCCGCGACCGCGGCGATCAGGGACTCGTCGTGCGCGTGCAGGCTGAGCGAGGACCGGTCGCCGCCCGGGCGGAACCGGGTCGCCCGGCGGGCCACCTTCGCGGCCAGCCACTGCACCGGGCGCAACGTGAACGGGAAACCGAGGAACGCGATGCTCGCCGGGTCGTCGTTGAGGATCCGCTCGCCCTCGTCCGCGGCGTCGAGCCCGGCGACGACCACGACCGCGTCGGCCGCGGCGGCGACCCGGGCGGCGGCTGACAGGTCCGCGCCGTCCACGTGGTCCACCGCCACCGACGGCAGCGCCGCACGGATGCCCGACAGCGGTGACGAGGTCTCCGGTGGCTCGACCATGGACGAACCGCGGTCGCCGAGGTTGGGTGCGGTGGCGAGCCGCCCGATCACCGCCAGGCGCCGGACCGACGGCGCCAGCGGCAGCACGGGCTCCCCGGCCACGGGCGCGTTGCGGAGCAGCACGGCACCGCGCACCGCCACCTCGTACGCGAGCGCCCGGTGGGTCGAGTGGTCGACCACCGGCTCGTCGACCGCCCGGTCCGCGTAGTGCCGCACCGTGGTCGCCAGGATCCGTCGCGCCGAGCGGACGACCAGCGACCGCGACACCCGCCCCGACCGCAGCGCGCCCGGCAGGTCCCGGGCCCGGTGCATGCGCAGCGGCATCTCGACGTCGAGCCCGGCCGCCAGGCTGCGCACGGCGTCGTGCGTGCCCCACACCCAGTCGCTCGTGACGAACCCGGTGAAGCCCCACTCGTCGCGCAGGACGTCGGTCAGCAGCACCGCGTTCTCGTCCGCGAAAGACCCGTTGACCGAGTTGTACGCGCTCATCACCGACTCGGCGCCAGCGTCGACGACGGCCCGGAAATGCGGCAGGTAAACCGCGTGCAGGTCCTCCTCGGAGACCTCGACGTCGACCGTGAACCGCGCGTTCTCCATCGAGTTGAGCGCGAAATGCTTGACGCAGGCCATCACGTTGCGGCGCAGGCCGCGGGTCAGCCCCACGCCCATCCGCCCGATGAGCACCGGATCCTCGCCGTAGCACTCCTGCGCCCGGCCCCAGGCCGGATGCCGCAACAGGTTGACGCAGACCGCGCCCGAGTAGTTGGCGCCCAACGCGCGCGCCTCCAGCCCCATGGCCAGCCCGACCCGTTCCTCGAGCGCGGGATCCCAGGTCGCCGCCCGCGCCATGGTCACCGGGAACGCCGTCGAGCGTCCCATCACGACACCGCGCGGGCCGTCGCTGAACCGGATGCCGGGGATGCCCAGCCGGGGCACGGCGCCCGCGACCACCGGGCCGGCCTTGATCCGCGCCGGCAGCCGGACCGCGGCCCGCACCGGCAGGTCACCGTCGAGGAGCCAGCGCAACTCGTCCTCGCTGAGCACGGCGACCAGCCGGTCGGCGGCCGCGCCGGCGTCGACCTGACCCGTCCGCACCTGACCGACGAGATCGTCGAACGCGGTCACGCCAGTTCCAGCACGGTGTCCAGCGCCTTCTCCGCCGGGCACACCACGTCCGGCACGACACCGGTGCCTTCCCAGTTGGCGCCCGTCACCGCGTCGACGACATGCGCCCGCGGCACGTGCGCCAGCACCGTCGGCGCGAGCCGGATCGGCAGCACGTGGTCGGCGGCGCCCGGGGTTGCGGCACCGACCACGGTCACCCGCCCGCGCGCCCGCAGGTGATAGGCCAGCGCCTCGCCGGACGAGAACGTCCCGGGGCCGACCAGCACGAAGGCCTCCTGGGTCAGCGCGGTCCCCGGTGGCCGGGCCGGTGTCCACCACTGCCGCGTGCCCCGGGCCGAGACCACATCGGACAGCTTGACCGACCGGTCGCCCAGCAGCCATCCGGCGATCCAGGCGACCGTCGCGGGCTCCCCGCCACCGTTGCCGCGCAGGTCGAGCACGACCCGCCGCGAGCCGCGCAGCAGCGCGAACGCCGCGTCGGCGTACGGCTGCGCGAGCTCGATCGGGTCCAGTCCGTCGATCCGCACCACCCCGGTCCGGGAGTCGAGCCGCGACACCCCCGAGACGAACGCCGCCCGCCCGCGGATCACGTCGGGATCCTCCGGCGGCCATTCCCCGGCCACGACGTCGGCCGGCTCCGTCCCGCCCGGCTCGAAGATCAAGGCCACGTGCCGGGAGTACGGCCACGCCGCCCGCTCGATCGCCACGCAGTCGGCGGCCGTGATCGGCGCGGTGGAGTCCGCGAACCGCCCGCGCAACTCCGCCACGAGCGCCGCGCGCCGGTCACCCGCCGGCATGAGCGACTCCAGCCAGCCGACGAGCCGTCCGACGACCGAGCCAACCGTTGAGATGGTCACCCGCCGACCGTAGGCGAACCGGGCCGTCCCGCGGCTACGCCCAACGCGAACAGGGCCATCGCGGCATACTGTGACCTGGGTAACCGCCGTTCATAGCCGGCGGGGGCGTCTCGTCTCCTGTTGGAGAGCCTGAACGAAGGAGACGTCATGAGGATCTTCATTGCCGGTGCATCCGGCGCGATCGGCACCCCGCTCGTCGCCCAGCTCGTCGCCCGCGGCCACGAGGTGTCGGGCACGACCCGGTCACCGGGCAGGGCGGAGAACCTCCGGAAGCTGGGCGCCGAGCCGGTGATCATGGACGCGCTCGACCCGGAGTCGGTCGCCGACGCGGTGGCCCGGGCCGAGCCCGAGGTGGTCGTCCACCAGCTCACCGCGTTCGGTGGTCCGGCCACGTTCAGCAACGCCAAGCGGATGGTCGCCGCCACCAACCGCCTGCGCACCGAGGGCACCGACCACCTGCTGGCCGCCGCCCGCGCCGCCGGTGCCCGCCGGGTCGTGGCGCAGAGCAACGGTGCCTGGATGCAGCGCGCCGGTGGCCCGGTCGCCGACGAGAGCGGCCGCCTGGAACCGAACCCGCCCAAGGGCGCCGCCGCGCTCGTCGGCGCCCTCCGGCATCTCGAGGAGTCGGTCACCGCGATCGACTGGGCCGACGGGATCGCGATCCGGTACGGCGGCTTCTACGGCCCGGGCACCGACATCAGCACCGGGCCCGAGGCCACCATCGCCAAGCAGATCCGCAAGCGGCGGGTCCCGGTCATCGGCGGCGGCGCCGGCGTGTGGTCGGTGGTGCACGTCGAGGACGCCGCGAGCGCGACGGTCGCCGTCATCGAGCGCGGGCGGCCCGGCATCTACCACGTCGGTGACGACGAGCCGGCGGCGGTGCGCGAGCTGTTCCCGTTCCTCGCCGACGCGCTCGGCGCCAAGCCGCCGCGCCGCGTGCCCGCCTGGCTCGTGCGCCCGCTGGCCGGCGCGGGCGCCGTCGACATGATGACCCGCGCGCGCGGGATCTCCAGTGAGAAGATCAAGAGCGAGCTGGGCTGGACGCCGCGGTACGCGACCTGGCGCACCGGCTTCGTCGAGGGACTGAGCTAGATGACGAACGTGTACGCCGAGCTGCGCCCGCGCGCGTTCGCGATCGCCTACCGGATGCTGGGCAGCGCCAGCGAGGCGGAGGACATCGTCCAGGAGGCGTTCCTGCGGATGCACCAGACGCCGGAGATCGCGTCGCCGCGGGCGTACGTCGCGACGCTGGTGACCCGGCTCTGCATCGACCAGCTGCGGTCGGCGCGGGTCCGGCGGGAGCGGTACGTCGGTGAGTGGCTGCCCGAACCGGTCCTCACCGACCCGTCCCCGGCGGACCAGGTCGAGACCGCCGACTCGCTCTCGCTCGCGTTCCTGGTGCTGCTGGAGAGCCTGTCACCGCAGCAGCGGGCCGCCTTCCTGTTGCGGGAGGTGTTCGACTATCCGTACGACGAGGTCGCCGAGATCGTCGGCACCGACGTGGACAGCACCCGGCACCTGGTCGCCAAGGCCCGCCACCACGTGAAGGAACGCCGCCCGCGCTACCACGCCTCGCGACAGCAGCGGCAGGAGCTGGCCGAGCGCTTCACCGCCGCGGCCGCCCGGGGCGACCTGGGTGCCCTGGAGGCGCTGCTGGCCGAGGACGTGGCCCTGCACGCCGACGGCGGCGGTCGGGTGCACGCGCTGGGCCGGCCCGTCAACGGTCGGCTCAAGGTGGCCCGGATCATCCTGGTCGGGTTCCGCAGGATCGCCGAGCGGGGCCTGACGATCCGGCTCACGGAGGTCAACGGCCAGCCGGGCCTGGTCGCGGTCGACGCCGACGATCGGCTCGTGATGGTCATGGGCATGGACATCGCCGACGACGGCCGCATCCTGGCCCTGCACTCGATCGTGAACCCCGACAAGCTGCCCGCGACCTGAGGGGGCACGCGCCGGCACCGTGGCCGCTAAGCTCCGCTCTCATGTTCACGCGCCGCACCGGGGACCTGCCGCTGCCCTTCGCCGCTGACTCGCCGGAGGGGCTGGCCGCCCGATGGGTGCGGTGGGTGGCCAGCCATGGGCCGTTCGCCAACCCCGTCGCGGACACGACCGGTGCCCGCGCCGGTGGGAACCAGCCGGACGACGTCTGGTTCCTCGCCGGCACCTACGGCGGCGGCGTCGAGCGCCGCTGCACCGTGCCGGCCGGTCGCCCGCTGTTCTTCCCCGCGTTCAACATGTGGTTCTGGCCCACCACGGAGCCGGCGCCGCACCTGCACACGGCCTGGGGCACCCTGCTGGTCGACGGTGCCGAGGCCGATCTCAAGGAGATCGGCACGGCGTCGTTCCTCGTGGCCGGGGCGTTCGGCAACGGCGTGACCCGCAGCCGCAAGCCCGTGCCGACGGCAGTGTGGGGGCTGTGGAAGCAGCTCGACGCGCTGCCGCCCGGACCGCACACCGTGCGGTTCTCCGGCGGCGACGGCCACGGCTTCACCGTCGACGCCACCTACCACCTCGACGTCCGCTGACGGTCAGACCGAGGCGATCCAGTCGTACCAGGCCGGCAGGCCCTCGCCGGTCGTGGCGGAGAGGGTGAGCATCGTCAGGTCCGGGTTGACCGCCCGGGCGTGCTTGGCGCAGAGGTCCAGGTCGAAGTCGACGTACGGCAGCAGGTCGATCTTGTTGACCAGCACCAGGTCGGCCGCCGCGAACATGTACGGGTACTTCAGCGGCTTGTCCGTGCCCTCGGTGACCGAGATGACCACGACCTTGCGCTGCTCGCCGAGGTCGAACATGGCCGGGCAGACGAGGTTGCCGACGTTCTCCACGAACACCACGGCGCCGGGCGGCGGGTCCAGCCTGGACAGCGCCGAGCGCACCAGTGCCGCGTCGAGGTGGCAGCCCGCACCCGTGTTGACCTGCACCGCGGGCGCACCGGTGCGGCGCAGCCGCTCGGCGTCCAGGGAGGTCGCCTGGTCGCCCTCGATGACCGCGGCGGGCCGGGTCCGGGCCAGCGCGACGAGCGTGCGCTCGAGCAGCGTCGTCTTGCCCGAGCCGGGCGAGCTCATCAGGTTGAGCGCGATCGCGTCCCGCTTGCGCAGCCAGGCCCGGTTGTCCCGGGCGATGGCATCGTTCTTGGCCAGCACGTTCTGTTCCAACGACACGTGCTCGTGGGCGTGTTCGTCCGCACCGCAGCCGCAGGTTCCGCACACCGGTCAGCCCACCTCCATCGAGACGATCTTCAACTCGCGGCCGGTGAGCACCGAGACGTCGGCGCTTCCGCACGCGCACAGCAGCACGGGGTCGGGCAGGTCGAACGACACGCCGCACGCGCGACACGCCGCCCGCGCCGGGGTCAGGTCGATCTCGAGCTTGGCGCCCTCGACGACGGTGCCGGCGGCGACCAGCTCGAAGCAGAACTCCATCGCGGAGGGCACGACCGCGGTCAGCGCCCCGATCTCGAGCCGGACCGCGTGCACCCGGCGGGAGCCGGCCCGTGAGCGGACCTCGTCCACGACGCTCTGAGTGATCGACAGCTCGTGCACACCGCTCCCTGTTGACAATTGTCAGCGTTGCGCCTACTTGCGGCCTAGGTCCGATATTACGCTGAGCACCGAGCTAAGTACGTTCAGCGACGCCGGACGCGCTCGGAAAGGCGGACACGATGCCGACGCAGGAAGCGATCAAGGCCGAGGAAACGCTCATCCACGTTCTCTGGATCAACGCCGGGCTCAGCTGCGACGGCGACTCGGTGTCGCTGACCGCCGCCTCCCAGCCGAGCATCGAGGAGATCGCGCTCGGCGCGCTGCCCGGCCTGCCCAAGGTGGCCGTCCACTGGCCACTGATCGACTTCGAGTGCGGGCCCAACGGCGGCGCCGACGACTTCCTCGAGTGGTACTTCAAGGCCGACCGCGGCGAGCTGGACCCGTTCGTGCTCGTGGTCGAGGGCTCGATCGCGAACGAGGAGCTCAAGAGCGAGGGCTACTGGACCGGCTTCGGCAACAACCCGGCCACCGACCAGCCGATCACGATGAGCGGCTGGCTCGACCGGCTCGCGCCGAAGGCGACTGCGATCGTGGCGACCGGCACCTGCGCCACGTACGGCGGCATCCACGCCATGGCCGGCAACCCGACCGGGGCGATGGGCGTGGCCGACTACCTCGGCTGGGAGTGGAAGTCGAAGGCCGGCATCCCGATCGTCAACGTGCCCGGCTGCCCGATCCAGCCCGACAACATGTCGGAGACGCTGACCTACCTGCTCTACATGGCGACCGGCCAGGCGCCGATGATCCCGCTCGACGACGCGCTGCGGCCCACCTGGCTGTTCGGCGCGACCGTGCACGAGGGCTGTGACCGTGCCGGCTACTACGAGCAGGCCGACTTCGCGACCGAGTACGGCTCGCCGAAGTGCATCGTCAAGCTCGGCTGCTGGGGCCCGGCCGTGAAGTGCAACGTGCCCAAGCGCGGCTGGATGAACGGCCTCGGCGGCTGCCCCAACGTCGGCGGCATCTGCATCGGCTGCACGATGCCCGGCTTCCCCGACAAGTTCATGCCGTTCATGGACGAGCCGCCCGGCGGCAAGCTGTCCTCGACCACGGTGGCCGCCTACGGCAAGACGATGCGCAGCCTGCGCCACATCACGACGCACACGCTCGACCGCGAGCCCAAGTGGCGCAAGCGCGGCCGCGAACTGACCACCGGCGCGAAGCGCACCTGGTGACCCGACGAGAGAGGCCGAACCGATGACGGTGACGCAACCGCAGCGCGCTACCGGCGCGGGCACCGAGTCCCTTGTGGACATGGCATGGGACCCGATCACCCGCATCGTCGGGAGCCTGGGCATATACACCAAGATCGACTTTAACCAGCGGGTGGTCGCGGAGTGCCACAGCACGAGCTCGATCTTCCGCGGTTACTCGATCTTCATGAAGGGCAAGGACCCGCGGGACGCGCACTTCATCACCAGCCGGATCTGCGGCATCTGCGGCGACAACCACGCGACCTGCTCGTGTTACACGCAGAACATGGCGTACGGGGTGAAGCCGCCGGCGATCGGCGAGTGGATCGTCAACCTCGGTGAGGCCGCCGAGTACATGTTCGACCACAACATCTTCCAGGAGAACCTGGTCGGGGTCGACTACTGCGAGAAGATGGTCGCCGAGACCAACCCGGGCGTGCTGGAGCAGGCCAACCGCACCGAGGCGCCCAACGCCGGCGCGCACGGCTACCGCACCATCGGCGACATCATGCGCGCGCTCAACCCGTTCACCGGTGACCACTACCGCGAGGCGCTGCAGGTCAGCCGGCTGACGCGAGAGATGTTCTGCCTGATGGAGGGGCGGCACGTCCACCCGTCCACGTTGTACCCCGGCGGCGTCGGCACGGTCGCGACGATCCAGCTCATGACCGACTACCTGAGCCGGCTCATGCGCTACGTCGAGTTCATGAAGAAGGTCGTGCCGATGCACGATGACCTGTTCAACTTCTTCTACCAGGCGCTGCCCGGCTACGAGATGGTCGGCAACCGGCGGATCATGCTCGGCTGCTGGGGCTCGTTCCAGGACCCGGAGCACTGCAACTTCGAGTACCGGGACATGACCGACTGGGGTCGCAAGATGTACGTGACCCCGGGCATCATCGTTGACGGCAAGCTGATCACCACCGACCTCGTCCGGATCAACCTCGGCATCCGCATCCTGCTCGGCTCGTCCTACTACCAGGACTGGGACGGCCAGGAGATGTTCGTGACCGAGGACCCGCTGGGCAACCCGGTCGACCGGCGGCACCCGTGGAACCAGCACACCAACCCGCAGCCGCAGAAGCGCGACCTGGACGGCAACTACAGCTGGGTGATGTCGCCGCGCTGGTTCGACGGCAAGGACTACCTGGCCCTGGACACCGGCGGCGGCCCGCTCGCCCGCCTCTGGTCGACCGCGCTGGCCGGCCTGGTCGACATCGGCTACGTGCAGTCCACCGGGCGCAGCGTGAAGATCAACCTCCCGAAGACCGCGCTCAAGGGGCCGGTCGAGCTGGAATGGCACATTCCGCAGTGGAGCAACACGCTGGAGCGCAACCGGGCCCGCACCTACTTCCAGGCGTACGCCGCCGCCTGCGCGCTGCACTTCGCCGAGCAGGCGCTCATCGAGATCCGGGCCGGGCGCACCAAGACCTGGGAGAAGTTCGACGTGCCGAAGGACGGCGTCGGCTGCGGCTTCACCGAGGCGGTGCGCGGCGTGCTCTCGCACCACATGGTGATCCGGGACGGGAAGATCGCCAACTACCACCCGTACCCACCGACGCCGTGGAACGCGAGCCCGCGGGACAGCCTCGGCACGCCCGGCCCCTACGAGGACGCGGTGCAGGGCCAGCCGATCTTCGAGGAGAACGACCGGGAGCACTTCAAGGGCATCGACATCATGCGCACGGTCCGCAGCTTCGACCCCTGCCTGCCCTGCGGCGTGCACATGTACCTGGGCAACGGGAAGAAGCTCGAGATGCTGCACTCGCCGACCCAGACGGCGGGCGCCGAGTGACCACTGTGGAAGTCGAGGCGCCGGCCGCCGCCACCGACTGGCGTGCGGCCGGTCGAGCCGCCCGTACGACACGAGGGTGCGCAGGCTTTCCAGGGTCACGACGCCCCGCCACTC
>NZ_JBFAIU010000229.1:0-12293 GCF_040654855.1 Asanoa sp. NPDC050611 | reverse complement strand
GGCCGTCCCGCGGCCCCGGCGCGAGGGCGTGGCCGTCCGTTGGTGCGGCTGTTGCGGCCCGGTGCCGGAGATTCGCACGCGGCCCGGGGGCGGTCCGGGGTCCCTTCGGACTACGCTTTGACGTCATGGGGCAGCGGAACGAGGTGGCGACGTGACGGTACGGCGAATCATGGGCACCGAAGTCGAATACGGGATCTCGGTGCCGGGCCAGGCCGGAGCCAACCCGATGGTGACGTCGTCGCAGGTCGTCAACGCCTACGGGGCCCGACCCGAGCTGACGCGCGGCGGGCGGGCGCGCTGGGACTACGAGGAGGAGTCGCCGCTGCGGGACGCGCGGGGCTTCACCTACTCGGGTGCCGCCTACGACCCGGCCGAGGCGCTGGCCGACGAGGACCTCGGGCTGGCCAACGTCATCCTGACCAACGGCGCCCGGCTCTACGTCGACCACGCGCACCCCGAATACTCGACGCCCGAGGTGACCAACCCGATGGACCTCGTCCGTTGGGACAAGGCGGGCGAGCGGGTGATGGCCGAGGCGTCGCGCCGGGCCGCCACGATCCCGGGCACGCACCCCATCCACCTCTACAAGCACAACACCGACAACAAGGGTGCCAGCTACGGCGCGCACGAGAACTACCTCATGCGCCGGCAGACCCCGTTCGCCGACATCGTCGCCTACCTGACCCCGTTCTTCGTGACCCGCCAGGTGTTCACCGGCGCCGGCCGGGTCGGCATCGGCCAGGACGGCTCCCAGCCCGGCTACCAGCTCACCCAGCGCGCCGACTTCTTCGAGGTCGAGGTCGGGCTGGAGACCACGCTGAAGCGGCCGATCATCAACACCCGCGACGAGCCGCATTCCGACGCCGACAAGTACCGTCGGCTGCACGTCATCATCGGTGACGCCAACCTGTCGGAGATCTCCACCTTCCTCAAGGTGGGCACGACGTCGCTCGTCCTCACGATGATCGAGGAGAAGGTCCTCACACCCGACCTCGGCATCGCCGACCCGGTGGCGGAGCTCAAGGCGGTCAGCCACGACACGACGCTGACGCACCGCATGCGGCTGCGCGACGGGCGCCGGCTGACGGCGCTCGACCTGCAGTGGGCGTACTTCGAGCGGGCCAAGGCGTTCGTCGACGACCGGTTCGGCAGCGACGCCGACGAGGACACCGTCGAGGTGCTCAACCGCTGGGAGGGCATCCTCGACAAGCTCGGCCGCGACCCGATGTCCGCGCAGGACGAGCTCGACTGGGTGGCCAAGCTGCGCCTCCTGGAGGGCTACCGCGACCGCGAGAACCTCGCGTGGGCGTCGCCGAAGCTGCAGCTGATCGACCTGCAGTACAGCGACGTACGCCCGGAGAAGGGCCTCTACCACCGGCTGGTCGCCCGCGGCGCGATGAAGACGCTGCTGACCGACGAGCAGACGCGTACGGCCATGGTGGAGCCACCGGAGGACACCCGCGCCTACTTCCGCGGTCGGTGCCTCGCGCAGTATCCGTCCGAGGTGGTGGCCGCGTCCTGGGATTCGGTGATTTTCGACGTCGGGCGCGAGTCGCTGGTCCGGGTGCCCATGATGGAGCCCGAGCGCGGCACCAGGAAGCACGTCGGTGCGCTGTTCGACCGCTGCCCGAGCGCCAAGGACCTGCTCGAGGCGATCACCGGGGGCTGATGGCCCCGCGCGTCGCCGTGCGTACCCCGTCAGGGTCTGGCATTGTCCCTGAACCGTCCGCCGTGCGCGAAACATCGCGTTCGGCGGGACGGATTGTCGCATCGGCGAGGTAGGTTTTTCGCAGGCACATCTGAGGCCTGTTGAGGGAGGGCACGCATGGCAACTCGGGACAGCGGCGGCCAGTCGCAGTCGGGCAAGGCCCGCCGCGACCAAGAGGTTGAGGACGTCACCACCGAGGCCAACCCCGAGGTGGCCGAACGGCAGCAAGAGATCACCGAAGACGTTGACGACCTGCTTGACGAGATCGACTCGGTTCTGGAAGAGAACGCCGAGGAGTTCGTGAGGGGGTACGTCCAAAAGGGCGGCCAGTAGGCTTCAGTCCGGTTTGGTGCGGCGCGGCGGGTATGTCCCGCGGCGCCGTAACCATTGCCGTCCGGGCTCTCTGGGCGCGGATCGTCGCGTCCGTGCCGGACGGGGGTTAGTCTGCTCCAGCGCCGGATCATCGGCGCCTACATCTGAAAGGGACCACGTGGCAGCGGGATTCGATCCTTCCGGGCGCCTACCCGACGCGTTCACGAACTCGGGCACCTCGTCGTTCACGCAGTTCCTGAGCCAGGTGGCTCCTGAGCTCCTGCCCGGCCGCCGGCCGCTGCCGCCCGGCATCAGCGGCGACGTGGCACCGCACGCGACCACCATCGTCGCGATCACCGCCGTCGGCGGCGTCGTGATGGCCGGCGACCGGCGCGCGACGATGGGCAACCTCATCGCCAGCCGCGACATCGAGAAGGTCCACCCGGCCGACGAATATTCCCTGGTCGGCATCGCCGGCACCGCCGGCGTCGGCATCGAGCTGATGCGGCTGTTCCAGGTCGAGCTCGAGCACTACGAGAAGATCGAGGGCGCGATGCTCTCGCTCGACGGCAAGGCCAACCGGCTCGCCGCGATGATCCGCGGCAACCTGGGCGCCGCGCTGCAGGGCCTGGCCGTGGTGCCGTTGTTCGCCGGCTTCGACCTGTCGGCCGGCGACCCGGCGCGGGCGGGCCGGATCTTCAGCTACGACGTGACCGGCGGCCCCTACGAGGAGCGCGCGGGCTACGACGCGATCGGCTCCGGCTCGATCTTCGCCAACGCCGCGCTCAAGAAGCGGTTCCGTGCCGGCCTGTCGGTCGAGGACGCGACCCGGCTCGCCGTCGAGGCTCTCTACGACGCGGCCGACGACGACACCGCCACCGGCGGTCCTGACATGGCCCGGCGGATCTTCCCGGTCGTGATGACCGCGACGGCCGAGGGCACCCACCGCCTGACCGACGAGGAGACCGCGACCGTGGCCAACGCCGTGGTGTCGGGTCGCCTGGAGAACCCGGGCGGCTGAGTTCCTTGTCCACCGATCACGACCACCGCTAGGAGCCGCTGCCGTGGCGATGCAGTTCTACACCAACATCGACCAGATCATGCGCGACCGCTCGGAGCTGGCCCGCAAGGGCATCTCCCGGGGCCGCAGCGCGGTGACGTTGACGTACTCCGGCGGCATCCTGTTCGTCGCCGAGAACCTGTCGAGCTCGCTGCACAAGATCAGCGAGATCTACGACCGCATCGGCTTCGCCGCGGTGGGGCGCTACAACGAGTTCGAGAACCTCCGCCGCGCCGGCGTCCGCAAGGCCGATCTCGACGGCCTGAGCTACGACCGCCGCGACGTCACGGGCCTGGCGTTGGCCAACGCCTACGCGCAGACGCTCGGCGCCATCTTCAGCGATCAGCAGAAGCCGTTCGAGGTGGAGATCTGCGTGGCCGAGGTCGGCCCGACGCCGACCGACGACCAGATCTACCGGCTGGCCTACGACGGCTCGGTCAACGACGAGCCGGGCTACATGGCGATGGGCGGCTCGGCCGAGGCCATCGCCAACGTGCTGAAGGGCGCGCACAAGAGCGACATGTCGCTGGCCGACGCGGTCAAGCTGGCCGTCAGGGCGCTGAGCAGCGTGGGTGGTGACGGGGGAGCGTCCCGGACGATCGCCGCCAACCAGCTCGAGGTCGCCATCCTCGACCGTGCCCGCCGCGGCCGCACCTTCCGGCGGCTGACGGGCTCGGTCCTGACGAACCTCCTGAACGGCAACGGCAACGGCAACGGCGGCGGCACCGCCGCCGCGACGCCCGCGAAGAACGGCACCGAGTCCGCCGACGACAAGGCCGCCGAGGGCAACAACGGCTCCGCCAAGCCCCCGGCGCCGGGCCCGGACAAGCCGACCTCCTCGGCCGGCTCCGCCGACCTCGAATAGCAAGCCCCGCTCCGCACCGGAGCGGGGCTTCTCGGTGCCTGGTCGTGCGTACGGTGGGGCTATGCGCAGCGACATCATTCCGGGCGGAACCTTTCCGGATTACGCCCTGCCTGACCACACCGACACCGTGCGCCGGCTCAGCGAGCTGCAGGGTGACGACCCGATGATCCTCACGCTGGCCCGTGGTCACTACTGCCCCAAGGAACACCAGCAGCATCTCGAGCTGGCGGCGTTCCAGCCCAAGATCGCGGTCGCGTACACCCAGATCGTCACCATCGCGACCGACGACCACCACAGGCTGCAGGAGTTCCGGGCCTCCGTGGGCGCCCAGTGGCCGTTCCTCTCCGACCCGGGCCGGACGGTGCAGCGGGACCTGGACATCCAGGAGTACACCGACCCCGAGAACGACCCGATGATCCCGCACACGCTGGTGCTCAAGCCGGGCCTGGTCGTGCACAGCGTCTACAACGGCTACTGGTTCTGGGGCCGGCCCTCGATCGCCGACCTCTGGCGGGACCTGCGCGAGGCCACGGCCGAGATCCGGCCCGACTGGGACCTGAGCGCACCCGGGCTGCGCGAGGCGTGGGACGCGGGGGACTGGTCGAAGTTCCACGGCTACGACCGCAAGGCCGCGCCCGCGTAACCTCAGGCTGCCCCGAAGAGCGGCAGGCACGGCGTCAGGCCGTGCAGCGAGACCTCGGGGCGGGGCAGGGACGCCCAGCGGTCGCGGGTCAGTCGCAGCCGTTGCGACACGACCACCTCGCCGTGCAGGAGGTCGCGGGTGATGCCGTCGTCGAGATAGCCCAGCTTGCGCGACACGGCCAGCGGCGCCGGGTTGTCGACGAACGACGCCGTCGCGGCATGCGTGGCCGACAGGCCCTCGAACGCCAGGTGCAGCACCGCCTGCCGCATCAGGGTGCCGGTGCCGCGGCCCTGGTGGACGAGGCCCAGCCACGACCACGTGCCCACCTCGCGCAGCAGCCCGAAGGACGACGCCCGCAGGGCCTGCATGCCGACCACCACGCCCGAGACGACCACGGCCAGGCCGAGCGACCAGTCGTCGGGCGTCCAATCGCCGCGGCTGGACCACTCGGACCGCACCACGTGTGTGGCCCGCGCCGCGGGCGGCAGGTCCGTCCACGGCGTCAGGAACGTCCGTGCCCCCGGCTTCTGCACCCCGTCGTAGGCCAGCGCCGCCAACGCCGCCAGGTCGGCGTCCGAGGGCGGGCGCAGCTCCAGTGAGCCGAGCCGGACCCGCAACCCGAGCAGCGGCCAGTGCTCAGCCAGCAACGACCGCTCCTGCCGCGACCGCCGCGGCCAGCGAGGTCTGCCAGGATGCCATCGGCGCCAGGCCGGCCGCCGCCCAACGATCATGGCCCAGCACGCTGTACGTGGGCCGCACGGCCGGCCGGACGAAGGCGGCACTGGTCGTCGGCCGCACCCGGTCGGCGTCCAGCCCGTTCAGCGCGAACACGGCGCGGGCGAAGTGGTACCACGTCGTCGAACCGGACGCCGTCCCGTGGTAGATCCCCGGCGGCGCCGAGGAGCACGACGCCAGCGTGACCAGTTGCCGGGCCAGCGCCAGCGACCACGTCGGCTGCCCCCACTGGTCGTCGACCACGTCCACGGTCTCCCGCGAACCCGCCAGCCGGAGCATCGTCGCCGCGAAGTTCCGCCCGTGTGCCCCGTAGAGCCAGGCGGTCCGCACGACGTACCCGGCGGCGGGCAGCACGGACAGCACCGCCCGCTCACCGGCGAGCTTGCTGCGCCCGTAGGCGTTGACCGGCGCGGGAACGGCCGACTCCGGATAGGGCGACGACGCCGTGCCGGAGAGCACGTAGTCGGTGGAGACGTGCACCAGCCGCGCACCCGAGGACGCGCACGCCGCCGCCATCGATGCCACCGCGGTGCCGTTGACCAGGGTCGCGGCCTCCTCGGACGTCTCCGCGCCGTCGACGTCCGTCCAGCCGGCCGCGTTGATCACCACGTCGTGCCCGGGCACCGCGGCGGCCACCGCCGCCGCATCGGCGAGGTCGAGATCGGCGCGCCGGGCCGCGGTCACGGTGAACGCCGGCAGGTCGGAGAGCACGGCCACCAGGTCCGACCCCAGCATCCCGCCGGCGCCGGTCACCAACACCTTGGTCATCGGGAACTGGCCGCCTTCAGCGGCTCCCACCATGCCCGGTTCACCTTGTACCAGGCCACCGTCGCGGCCAGCCCGGACTCGAGGTCGACGCTCGGCGCGTACCCCAGCTCGGCCTGGATCTTCGCGATCGACAGCGAGTAGCGCCGGTCGTGCCCCTTCCGGTCCGCCACCGGCACCACCTGGTCCCAGGTCGCACCGCACGCGGCCAGGAGCAGCCCGGTCAGCTCCTTGTTGGTCAGCTCGGTGCCGCCACCGATGTGGTAGACCTCGCCGGGCCGCCCCTTGTCCTGCACCAGCGCGATCCCGACGCAGTGGTCGTGCACGTGCAGCCAGTCGCGGATGTTGCCGCCGTCGCCGTACAAGGGCACCGTGCCGCCGTCGAGCAGGTTCGTCACGAACAGCGGGATGACCTTCTCCGGGAACTGGTAGTGCCCGTAGTTGTTGGAGCAGCGGGTGACGACCACGTCCATGCCGTGCGTGCGGTGGTAGGCCAGCGCCAGCAGGTCCGAACCCGCCTTCGAGGCCGAGTACGGCGAGTTCGGCGCCAACGGCCAGTCCTCGGTCCACGAGCCCGTGGCGATCGACCCGTAGACCTCGTCGGTCGAGACGTGCACGAACCGCCCCGTCCCGTGCCGCAGCGCCGCGTCCAGCAGCGTCTGCGTGCCGAGCACGTTGGTGGTCACGAACGGCGCCGCTCCCGCGATCGAGCGGTCCACGTGCGACTCCGCGGCGAAGTGGACGATCACGTCGTGGCCGGGGACCACCGAGTCCACGAGGGCCGCGTCGCAGATGTCGCCGTGCACGAAGCGCAGCCGCGGGTCGTCGGCGATCGGGGCCAGATTGGCGCGATTGCCCGAATAGGTCAGTTTGTCGAGCACGGTCACCGCGCTCGGGGCCAGGTCGGGCCCCGCGCCCGGGGTCAACAGCATCCGGACGTACTCCGAACCGATGAACCCGGCACCGCCGGTCACGAGGATCCTCACGGCTTCGGGAGTCTACGCGACGTCGCGGCCCGCACATGCCCGCGCGGTGCGTGATCCAAATCCGAGCCCAAGGGCTATAGGCTGCGCGCCGTGCGAGGGATTCTTCTGGCGGGCGGCACGGGCTCGCGCTTGTGGCCGATCACGATGGCCGTGTCCAAGCAGCTCATGCCGGTGTTCGACAAACCGATGATCTACTACCCGCTGTCAACGCTGATGATGGCCGGCGTCGACGAGATCCTGATCATCACCACCCCCGATGACCAGGCACAATTCCGCCGCCTACTGGGCGACGGCAGTCGGTTCGGCCTCCGGATCGACTACGTCGCGCAACCGCGCCCCGAGGGCATCGCACAGGCGTTCCTGCTCGGCGAGGAGTTCATCGGGGACGAGTCGGTCGCGCTGATCCTCGGCGACAACATCTTCCACGGCGTCGGGCTCGGCCGTCAGCTTTCCGACACGAACGAGCTCGTCGGCGGGCGCGTCTTCGCCTACCCGGTGGCCAATCCCCGCGAGTACGGCGTCGTCGAGTTCGACGCCGACGGCAAGGTGCTCTCGATCGAGGAGAAGCCCGCGGTGCCCAAGTCCCGGTACGCGGTGCCGGGCCTCTACTTCTACGACAACCGGGTCGTGGAGATCGCCCGCGGGCTCAAGCCGAGCGACCGTGGCGAGCTGGAGATCACCGCGGTCAACGAGGCCTACCGGGAGTGGGGCGAGCTGACCGTCACGGTCCTCGACCGGGGCACCGCCTGGCTCGACACCGGCACGTTCACGTCGATGATGCAGGCCGCCGACTACGTACGCGTGATCGAGGAACGGCAGGGTCTCAAGATCGGCTGTGTCGAGGAGGTGGCCTGGCGGGCCGGCCTGATCGACGACGCGGCGCTGCGCGAGCTGGCCACCCCGCTCACCAAGAGCGGCTACGGCACCTACCTGTTGAGCCTCCTCGCGGAGAAGGGCGGAACGCTGGCATGAAGATCCGTGAGCTGGGCATCGAGGGTGCCCTGGAGGTCACGCCGCAGCAGCACGGCGACCCACGCGGGCTGTTCCTGGAGTGGTTCAAGGCCGAGGCGTTCGCGGCGGCCACCGGCCACCCGTTCACCCTCGCCCAGGCCAACATGTCGGTCTCGGCCCGGGGCGTGGTCCGCGGCGTGCACTTCGCCGACGTGCCGCCCGGTCAGGCCAAGTGGGTCACCTGTGTACGCGGCGCCGTGGTCGACGTGGTGGTCGACGTCCGGGTCGGCTCGCCGACGTTCGGCCGCTGGGAGGCGGTCCGGCTCGACGAGGTCGACCGGCGGGCGGTCTACCTCCCGGAGGGGCTCGGGCACGGCTTCTGCGCCCTGACCGACGACGCGACGCTGGCCTATCTCTGCTCGACCGGCTACAACCCGGCGGGGGAGCACACCGTGCACCCGCTCGACCCGGACCTGGCGATCGACTGGCCGACCGGGGCGCCGATCCTGTCGGCCCGGGACGAGGCCGCCCCGTCCCTCGCGCGGGCGATGGAAACTGGCCTTCTGCCGGACTACGCCGCCTGCCGGGCGTACATTCAGAGCCTGTAGAAACCGTACGAACCGGGCGCCAAGCGTACCCGGTGAATCTTTTCCGCCATCGTGACGATGACGGCGCGTCGCGGCACTGACCACCGACCGGGTTTCCCGGCTAATGTCTTGCTATGGAGCGGCGAATCTTCGGGCTCGAGACCGAATACGGGGTCACCTGCACCTATCGGGGGCAGCGTCGGCTGTCGCCGGACGAGGTGGCGCGCTACCTGTTCCGGCGGGTGGTCTCGTGGGGCCGGTCGAGCAACGTCTTCCTGCGCAACGGCGCGCGCCTCTACCTCGACGTCGGCTCCCACCCGGAATACGCCACCCCGGAATGCGACTCGGTCGCCGACCTGGTGGCGCACGACCGGGCCGGTGAGCGGATCCTCGAGGGGCTGCTCGTCGACGCCGAGAAGCGGCTGCACGACGAGGGCATCGCGGGCGAGATCTATCTCTTCAAGAACAACACCGACTCGGCCGGCAACTCGTACGGCTGCCACGAGAACTACCTGGTCTCCCGGCACGGCGAGTTCGGCCGGCTCGCCGACGTCCTGATCCCGTTCCTGGTGACCCGGCAGCTGATCTGCGGTGCCGGCAAGGTCCTGCAGACGCCCAGGGGCGCCGTCTACTGCCTGTCGCAGCGCGCCGAGCACATCTGGGAGGGCGTCTCCTCGGCGACCACCCGGTCCCGGCCGATCATCAACACCCGCGACGAGCCGCACGCCGACGCCGAGCGCTACCGCCGCCTCCACGTGATCGTCGGCGACAGCAACATGAACGAGGTCACCACGCTGCTCAAGGTCGGCAGCGCCGACATCGTGCTGCGGATGATCGAGGCCGGCGTGGTGATGCGCGACCTCTCGCTGGAGAACCCGATCCGGGCCATCCGCGAGGTCTCCCACGACGTGACCGGCCGCCGCAAGGTCCGCCTCGCCAACAACAAGGAGATCAGCGGCCTCGAGATCCAGCAGGAATACCTCGCGAAGGCCACCGAGTTCGTCGAGCGCCGCGGCGGCGACCAGACCGCCAAGCGGGTCGTCGAGCTGTGGGGCCGGGTCCTGCGGGCCATCGAGACCGGCGATCTGGAGCCGGTGTCCCGCGAGATCGACTGGGTGACCAAGCTCCGGCTGATCGAGCGCTACCAGGACAAGTTCGACCTCCCCCTGTCCCACCCCCGGATCGCGCAGATGGACCTCGCCTACCACGACCTCCGGCGCGGGCGCGGGCTCTACGGGCTCATGGAGAAGCGCGGCCAGGTCGACCGGGTCGCCACCGACCTGGAGATCTTCGAGGCCAAGGAGACCCCGCCGCAGACCACCCGGGCGCGGCTGCGGGGCGAGTTCATCCGGCACGCCCAGGAGAAGCGGCGCGACTTCACCGTCGACTGGGTGCACCTCAAGCTCAACGACCAGGCGCAGCGCACGGTGCTCTGCAAGGACCCGTTCCGGGCGTACGACGAGCGCGTAGAACGCCTGATCGCCAGCATGTGAGACATCCGGGTACGCTCTGGGGCACCATGACGGTCCCCGAGCAGCGCGACAGCGCCCCGCCGCAGCGCGCCACCGCCCCGCAGCAGGAGGAGTGGCCCGACGCCACCCGCAAATCCGGCGTGTCCATGCCCGAGACCCGGCCGGAGATCATCCGCCAGGGCTGGCTGCAGAAGCGCCAGCAGAAGGTGCGCGACGAGATCGAGCGCAACCGGCGCGGCGACTACAAGGTGCCGACCTGGGTGCTCGCCGCGCTACTGGTCGCGGTGCTGGTCGGCTGGCTGCTGATCATCTTCCTGACCGGCAGCTAGCCCCGCCGCGTGGCGGCCCGCGGCGGCCGCGGTCAGGAAATAGCCGTGGTCGGCGTCCAGCCCCCGGCCCATCGTCGACAGCGGCACGGGGGAGTCCCGCAGGGCCGCGTCCAGGCCGGCCGTGGACACCCGGACGATCCGGTGCCGCACCGAGAGGTCCCCGAGCTGGGTCTCGACCCGGGCGGCCAACGCCTCCGCGAGCCCGTCGGGCAGCGGCAGGTCGCAGGGTGCGAGCGCGACCCGCCCGTACGCCGTCAGGCTGTGGTGTGAGATCCCCTGGTGCCGGTCCCGCGGGTCGGCGTCGGAGATCCGCAGGGCGCCCACCGCCCGCCCGCCGAGCGCGGCGGCCGCGTTGACCGCCTCGCCGACGGCCACGCCGGAGAACGCCCAGGGCAGCCCCGCGCCGAGGTTGCCGGGGCCCTGCGTGACCACCGCGACGTCGGCCCCGAGGGCGTAGCGGGCGGCGAGCAGACCGCTGTGGGTGGTGACCGCCTCCAGGTCGCCGCCGAACGCCTGACCGACCGTGACCGTGCCGGCCAGCCGGTCGCGCAGGCCGTCCAGGGTGCGGGAGAACCAGGCCGGCAGGGCGCCGCCGTCGGTCATCACGTAGGCGATCCGGGCGGTCGGGTGGTCGGCGTGGATGCCGGCGACGACGGCCGGCAATGCCGAGTGCAGGTCGGCGGTGACGACCGGCATCCCGGCGAGCGTGTCGGCGGCCGCGATCGCGGCGTGGTGCGGGGAGGTCGGCTCCTCGACGCCGCGGACGATCGCCTGCAGCGGCGTGTAGCGGGCCTTGACCACGTGCCCGCCCGCCCGGTCGGTGCCGGCGCCGGGCGGGTCCGGCGGCAGCCGGTCGGGCAGCGCGACCACCAGCGCGTAGCCGCCGGTGCCGAGGCCCATGAGCTGGGCGTTGACGTTGAGCAGCACCCGGTCGCCGGGCTCCGGGTCGCCGACCAGCGCCGGATAGGCGAGCGCCCGGGTGGGCGCGCCGTCCACGGTCACCGCCAGCTCGACCGCGCCGCGCCAGCGGCGCCGCACCTCCGCGACCACACCGCTGCGCCACCTGACCATGGCAGGAAAGGTTACCGGTCCGGGCGCCCGCGTCCCGCGCGGCCGCGGGTGGGATCCAGGAACACGTACCGGATGGACGGGTAGATGCTGGTCAGCCGCTCCTCGGCGGCGTCGGCGGCGGCCTCGATGTCGGCGCCGGTCGCGTCGTCGTTGAAGTCAATCTTGGCGGCGACCAGCACGTCCTCCGGGCCGAGCTGCATGGTCAGCAGCTGGTCGACCCGCTCGACGGTGGGCACCTCCGACAGCTCCGCGCGCAGCCGCTGGTGCAGCCGGCGCGGCACGGCCCGGCCGACCAGCAGCGAGACGTTGGCCACCGAGAGCGTGGCGGCGACGAACAGGAGCAGGATGCCGATGCCGATGGAGGCGATGCCGTCCCAGACCGGGTCGCCGGTCGCCTCCGTCAGCCCGAGGCCGCCGGCGGCCAGGGCGAGACCGACCAGGGCCGCGCTGTCCTCCAGGAAGACCGCCTTGACCGCGGTGTCCGGCGTGGCCCGCAGGAACCGGAACGGCGAGGTGCGCCAGCGGGTGGCCTCGCCGCGCACCTGGCGCAGCGCCCGGATGAAGGAGATGCCCTCGAGGACCGCCGAGACGATCAGCACGATGTACGCGACGAGGAAGTCGCCGGCGTCCTCGCCGCCGAGGATCGTCTCGATGCCGCGCTCGATGGAGAACCCGGCGCCGGCGATGAAGGTGAACAGCGCGGCGATGAACGCCCAGACGTAGCTCTCCTTGCGACGATCCGCATCCCACGCACAGAGCGCAAGACGGTCTCCCTTCCCATTACACACCGCAAGGGATGCGCGGTGAGT
>NZ_JBFAIU010000228.1:0-12368 GCF_040654855.1 Asanoa sp. NPDC050611 | reverse complement strand
GTACGGCGCCGAAGCCACCGAGCGCGCCCGCGGAGGCCGAGGCGGGCCTGGTCGTCGCGGAGCCGGGGGAGCGGCGTCGGGTGCGCTACCGGCTGGACTCCGCGCCGATGAAGGTGGCACAGCAGTTCCTGGCCGCGCTCGCGCGCGACTGGGACGGACCACTGGCCGCCCTCCGCGACCGCCTCACGGCCACCGACTGACCACCGCGCACGGCAGGCGGCGTTCGGCGGTCTCCGCACGGCAGCCGATTGGGCGCCGCGCACGGCTGGCAGCGTTCGGTGGTCGCCGCCCAGCGGCCGGGTGAGCGGCGTGGATTTGTTGGCGGCGTTTGGTGGTCGCTGTACGTCGGCCGATTGGGCGCCGTGGATGGTTGGCGGCGTTCGGTGGTCGTTGCACGGCGCCCGATTGTGCGCCGCATACGGCTTGCGGCGGTCGGTGGTCGTCGCCCAGCGGCCGGTTGAGCTGCGTGGATTTTTGGCGGCGTTTGGTGGTCGCTGTACGTCGGCCGGTTGGGCGCCGTGGATTGTTGGCGGCGTTTGGTGGTCCTTGCATGGCGGCCGGTTGAGCGGCGTGCATGGTTGGCGGCGTTCGGGTGGTCAGCACGAAGGACCGTCTGGGCGGCGTGGATGGTTGGCGGCGTTCGGCGTGGTCGGCACAAAGGACCGCTCGGGCGGCACGGACAAGCGGCGTTGGGCGGTCGCCCGGAGGCAGGGACTGGTGACCGCGTTCATCGGTCGTCGCACGGCGGCCGACCACGCGGTGTCGTTGCCGCTCGGGTGGGCTCGAAACCGGACCCCCCGAACGGCGTCGGCGCCGGCGATCAGACTGCCACCGGTTCGAGATGGTTCGTAGCCAAACGGCTTGGGATCGGAGCGATCAGCTCCGCGACCGCCTATGTAGCAACCGAACAACGAAGATGGGGGAAAGCGAAATGGTTGACATCCTGCACCGGGTCGGCGTTGTGGCGCCGATCGATGAGGTCTACAACGCCGTGGCGACGGCCGAGGGCATCGCTGGGTGGTGGACCAACGACACCGTCGGCACGAGTGCCGTCGGGGAGAAGTTGGTGCTTCGGTTCGGGGACGTCGGTGGGTTCGATCTCGAGGTGCTCGAGCTCGACCCCGCCGGGCATGTGCGGTGGCGCGTCGTCGACGGGCCGGCCGAGTGGATCGGCACCGAGATCGACTGGCGGTTCGACCGGCGGGGCGAGTACACGATCGTCCTGTTCGGACACCACGGGTGGCAGGAGCCGGTCGAGTTCATGCACCACTGCAGCACCAAGTGGGCGTCGTTCCTGTTGAGCCTCAAGGAGTTCGCGGAGACCGGCCGCGGGCGGCCGGCTCCCAACGATCTTCGGATCGGCGACTGGCACTGACCACGGTCAGCTGACCGCCTGCTTGACGAGGGCCGCGAGGCGCTTCTCGTCGGCGGCGGTCAGCTTGGTCAGTGCGTACGACGTCGCCCACATGTTGCCCTCGTCCAGGTTCGCGTTGGCGTCGAAGCCGAACGTGGCGTAGCGCGACTTGAACTTCTGGGCCGGCTGGAAGAAGCAGATCAGCTTGCCGTCCTTGGCGTACGCGGGCATGCCGTACCACGTCTTCGGCGTCAACTCGGGCGCGGCCGTCATGACCAGCTTGTGGACGCGTTCGGCGAGCGCGCGGTCCGTGTCGGTCATCTCGGCGATCTTCGCGCGCAGCTCGGCCTCGCCGTCCGACTTGGCGGTCGCGCGCTTCAGCTCCTTGGCGCGCTCCTTCATCGCGTCGCGCTCCTCGGCGGTGAAGCCCTCGTAGTTGCTGCTGGCGCTCTTCTTGGCTGGCATGGCGTTTCCTTCGCTACCGTTCGTGACTGGCTTGATTCTCATGCTATGGAGCCGGGCCCGACGGCGGCTTCTTGAAACCTGACCACCTGCGTACGATCGACCGATGCCGAACTACGGCACCTGGATACGACGCAGCCGGGTCGCCTGGTTCGCCGCGGCGACCGCCGTCTGCCTGGCCGGGGCGGTCCTGGCCCTCCTCACACCCTGGTTCCTGCTGTTCCTCGTGCCCCTCGCGGTGTTCGGCTACATCACCGCGATCCTGGCGCTGACCGTCCACCGCCTCGGCCCGCGCGGCGGCGACTTCCAGCGCCGCATCCACGAGCTGATCGCCGCCAAGTCCGCGGCCGAGACCACCGCAACGGCCGCCGGCTGCAAGATCCTGGACGTCGGATGCGGCAGCGGCAGCCTCGTCGTCAAGCTCGCGAAGGCCCACCCCGGGAGCACCGTGACCGGCATCGACTCGTGGGGTGGCGACTGGGAGTACTCGCAGCGCCAGTGTGCGGAGAATGCCCGCATCGAGGGCGTCGCCGACCGCACCACGTTCGACCGCCAGAGCGCCGCCGCCATCGACTTCGGCGACGCGACCTTCGACGTCGTCGTCAGCTGCCTGACCTTCCACGAAATCCGCGAGGCCGCGCGCAAGACGGACGGCGTCACCGAGGCGCTGCGGGTGCTCCGGCCAGGCGGCCGCTACGTCTTCCTCGATCTCTTCGGCGACCGGGGAGTCTTCCCCGACGACCCGCGGGGAACGATCCCCGGCGAGTTCATCCCGCTCGACGACGCCATGGCGCTCAAGTTCCCGCTGAAGCACCCCAAGGTGCTCGGCCACGCCGTGCTTATCGTGGGTACGAAGCCGCCAGCCGGCCAAGCTCCTCCTGGTCCCAGCTGAACGAGCCGTCGCGCAGTGTCTCGAGGGTGCCGTCCACCCAGGCCAGCTCCGCGCGGGTCATCGCCTGCGCGTACTCGTCCTCGATCATGATGATCCGGGGGAGCGGTGCCGCCGCGCGCATCGCGGCGTCCAGCTCGGCGAGGCGCCGCGCGAGGTGGTCGCGGCGCCGGGCCAGCAGGTCCGTCACGACCGACGGCGTGAGCATCAGCAGGAACGACAGGGCCGCCGGGAACTCCGGGAACTCGTTGCGTGGCGTCGACACGATCTCGGCCAGCCACTGGCGCGTCGTCGCGCGACCGGCTTCGGTGATCTCGTAGGTCGTGCGCTCCGGGTAGCGCTCGTCGCGGTCCGTGCCGCTCGTCGTGATCAGGCCGGCATCCGCCAGCCGGTCGATCATCCGGTAGAGGCTCGCGCGCTGGCCGACGTTGACGACCTGGTCCTTGCCCCACTGCTTGATCAACCGCTGGATTCCGTACGGGTGCAGCGGTCCGTTCTCCAGCAGGCTCAGGATCGCCAGCGCCAGCGGCGAGCGGCGGAAGGGAGGAGTCGTCACAGGGGCCACATTACCTGAAAAGAAACTAGTTGCAATGCAACTAGGCGCCGTGCAACTATCGTGGGCATGACCCAGACGACAAGCAGCACCGCCGGCGCGGTGGAATCCCGCGACGGCACCCGGATCGGCTACTGGAAGACCGGCCACGGACCCGCGATCGTGCTGCTGCACGGCAGCATGCAGTCGGCCCGCAGCAACTCGATGCTGGCGGCCGCACTCGCCGACGACTTCACCGTCTACCTGCCCGACCGGCGCGGCCGCGGCCTGTCCGGCCCGCATAAGCCGGACCACGACCTCGCCACCGAGGTCGACGACCTGGCAGCCGTGGTCGAGGCGTCAGGCGCCGAGCGGGTCTACGGCGTCAGCGCCGGCGGCCTGGTCGTGCTCGAGGCGGCCCGCCGGCTGCCGGCGATCCGCAAGGTCGCCGCCTTCGAGCCGGCGCTGCTGACCGACGGCACCCGGCACACCGCCTGGTTGAGCCGCTTCGACGCCGAGCTGGCCCGCGGCGACGTGGCGGGCGCGCTCGTCACCAGCATGTACGGCCTGGAGCTGGCGCCGCCGTTCCTCAAGGTCATGCCGCGCCGGCTGGTCGCCGCGCTGACGGACAGGATGATGCGCAGCGAGGACCGCAAGGCCACGCCCGACGCCAGCACGATGCGCAAGCTCGCGCCGACCGTCCACCACGAGGGCGTGATCCTCGCCGAGCGGGCGGACTCCGTCGACCTCTTCGCCGACGTCAGGGCCGAGGTGCTGCTGATGGGCGGCGGCAAGGGCCTGCCGTTCCTCGCACCCGGCCGGGATGCGCTCGCGGCGCGGCTGCCGCACTGCCGGCGCGTCGAGTTCGCGGACCTCGCGCACGACGCTCCGTGCGACCCGGCCGGTCCGAGCCCGCGCGGTAAGGCGGACATGGTCGACCGGGTCGCACGCGAGATCCGCGCGTTCTTCTAGTCGAGGAACGAGTTGATCCACGCGAGCACGGGCGCCAGGTCGACGCGCGCCGCGTACGTCACGCCGGTGCAGTTGTTGTTGGTCACGAACGAGTTGACGGCCAGCACGGTGTCACCGCGCAGGATCGGCCCGCCCGAGTCGCCGAAGCACGTGCCGCCGCTCCCGCCGCCCGGGTTGGCCCGCAGCTTGAGGAACTCGTCGCCGGTGCGCTCCTGCCCACCGAAGACCTCGGACGGCGCGTACAGCCGGACCCGCGGCCCGGTCCACACGGGCTTGCCGCCACCGCGCTGGTTGACCTGCACGCCGTAGCCGACGATGGCGACGCCGGTGCCGTTGGCGAGCGTGTCGACCAGGTTGACGGAGGGCAGCTGACCGTAGCGGCTCACCACCGACGTCGGCACCGGCTCGGAGAGCACGATGAGCCCCACGTCGAAGTGCGCGAACTCGGGCAGGCCCGAACCACACGGCGAGTTGCAGTAGCCGGGGTACGTGTGCGGCGTGCCCTCGTACGACGTCGCGCCGCCGTTGGGGTACTCGGTGTTGCTCTGCACGTCCTCGGACAGCCACACCCGCGCGCGGACCGCGCCGTCGGTGCAGTGGCCGGCGACGAGGAACACCGTCGGTGTCAGCAGCGTGCCGCTGCACCGCCAGGTCGGCGCCGGCTGACCGTCCACCAGGGTGTCGAAGACCGCGAGGCCCACGTACGGGTGGCGGCCGTTGTCCGGCTGGCCGTTGGTCACCGCCTGTGCGGGCGCGGCGACCAGCAGCGTCGTGGCCACGACGGCCACTAGTGCGAGGAGTCGTTTCATAAGCACTGGTCCTTTCGCGTACGGCCGGGGGAGAGGAACCCCCTATCCGGCTCAGCGCCGCGGGGCCTGGCGGCGACACGCGAAATCGGCCCGTGAGGGTGAGGTCGAGGGTTTCCCCTCGCCCGGCTGGGGGCGCCGCGGGTGTGCGACGCCCCCGACCAGGTCAGTTGTCGTCGAGCGGGTCGCGCATCGTGCGCCCACCGACGCCGCAGTTCGGTGCCGACCAGAAGCGGCTCGGCCGGCCGTCGACGTGGGTGTGGTCGTTGTGGTCCGGGTAGCCCGGGCCGAGGATGCCGGCGAAGCCGTGGTTGCGCGCCGCCTGGGCGAGCGTGCACAGCGAGTGCGGGCTCGCGCCGAGATCGACCGCGTCGCCGTAGAGGTGCCGGCTGCTGGTCGCCCCGCCGACCGCGGCGTTGCAGGCCTGGCTGCGGAAGCCGCTGGTGACCCGGATCTGCAGGTCGCCGAGGGCGTGCCGCATCGCCTGAAGCTTCCACATGGAGACCAGCGCGTTGGCGCGGGCGGTGGCCGCGGAGACGTTGCCGCCGGCCCAGGTGCTGTTGCAGTTGTTCAGCTCGGCGTAGGAGAAGTTGACCGGGGTGCAGTCGTCGTCCTGCAGGGCGTACAGGCGGTTGAACGTGTTGGGGCCGGCGATGCCGTCGGCGGCCAGGCCGTACGCCTGCTGGAAGCGGATCACCGCCGAGCGGGTCGCGGGCCCGAACGCGCCGTCGATGCCGAGCACGGCGCCGCTGCCGGGGTAGCCGGCGACCCGGATCTGGAGTTGGCGAACGTCTTCGCCGGACATGCCCTGGGACAGCTGACGGCCCCAGGTGTAGCAGCCGTCGGCCTGCGCGGCCCCGGCGGTGACGACGAGGCCGACGGCGGTGGACGCGACGACCAGGGAGAGGGTGGCGAGGGTACGGGTGAGCATGCGGCGCAGCACGGGCGCCTCCCGTCAAGTCGGGGGTCAACATTGACGGATGGAAGTATCTCTATGACGGGTGGACACGTCAATAAGTGCCGGCAAACGGATTCGGCCCGGCGGAAACTTTCACCTACCGGATGCGGGGCAGTTTCTGCCGGGACACGAGCACGTCGTGGAACGGGTCGCCCTCGGTCGACAGTCGCTTGAGGATCGTGCGGATCGTGAACTTGTCGGGCCGCAGGCGCGGATCCTCGAGCTCGTCCCAGTGGATCGGCGCCGACACCGGCGCACCGGCGGCCGGGCGCGGGCTGTACGGCGCGACCAGCGTGTTGCCGATCGCGTTCTGGGTGTAGTCGAGCCGGGCCAGGCCCTCCCGCGCCGACTTCTCCCACTTCCAGCTGACCAGCTCGGGTGCCACCGCGCCGACCGACCGGGACAGCTTCTCGACCCACGCGCGCGTCGTCGCGTACGACGGGCCGCGCTCGATCGGGATCCAGATCTGGATGCCGCGCTTGCCGGTCAGCTTGGCCCGCGACAGCAGGCCGAGGTGGTCGAGCGCCTCGCGGTGCAGCTTCGCCAGGGTCACCAGGTCCTGCCACGACGTCTCGGTGCCCGGGTCGAGGTCGATCAGCGCGTACGTCGGCCTGTCCCGCTTGTCGATCTGGGAGGTCCAGGCGTGCCACTCCAACGCACCGAAGTTCGCGGCCCAGATCAGGGCCGCCGGCTCGTCGGCGACCAGATAGGTCTGTGACTCGCCCGGCGCGGCGTCCGGGTTGTCCCAGCGACCGAGCCAGTCGGGCGCGTGCTTCGGCAGTTCCTTCTGCCAGAACCCGCGTGTGCCGGCGCCGTCGGGATAGCGGTGCAGGTTGAGCGGGCGGCGGGCCAGGTAGGGGAGGATGGTCGGCCCGATCTGGGCCGTGTAGCGCAGCAGCTCCCGCTTGGTGATCGGCTTGCCGCGCCCCTTCGCCGGGAACAGCACCTTGTCGAGGTTGGTCACCCGCAGGTCGCGGCCGAAGACGTGCCAGGTGCCCTCGTCCTTCAGCCGAGCCAGCGCGCGCAGCTCGGCCGGGTCCGCCTCGGTCGCGGCTTCGGGCTTGAGGGCCAGGCTGGCCCGGTCGGGCGGCAGGTCCGACCGCCACATCCGGTCGGGGTCCGCCTTCACCTCGTCGTTCGTACGCCCGGACAGCACCGAGCGGGGATGCTTCTCCGGATCCCAGTCGGGCTTCGCGTACTCGTCCTTCTTGTGCAGCAGGATCCAGTCGTCGGCGCGCGTGCGTACGAAGACGAACCGGCCCTTGAGTTTCTCGCCGTGCAGGTCGGCGTGCAGCTCACCGTCCGCGATCGCCTTGGCCGGGTCCTCGTCGGCCGGCGGCTCCCACGTCCCGGTGTCCCAGACGATCACGTCGCCGCCGCCGTACTCGCCGGCCGGGATGACCCCCTCGAAGTCGATGTAGTCCATCGGGTGGTCCTCGACGTGGTACGCGCCGCGGCGCACCCCGGGCGTCAGCGTCGGTCCCTTCGGCACCGCCCAGCTCACCAGCACCCCGTCGACCTCGAGGCGCACGTCGTAGTGGAGGTTGCGGGCGCGGTGCCGCTGCACCACGAACCGCCGGCCGTCGGCCTGTTGCTCTTTCGCGGCGCCCGACGGCTCGGGCGTCCTGCCGAAGTCCCGCTTACGCCGGTACGGCGCCAGCTTCTCCTTGGAAGTCTTCCTCGGGGCCGCCACCGTCTACCGTCGCCGCCATTTGGGGCCGGCGGTGCGCCCGACCATCCACGTCATCGCGGCCAGGGCGGCGCACACCCCGAGCGCGGCCACGCCGGGCCGGTCCCAGGTGATCAGCAACAGGGGCGTGAGGGCGACCAGGGCGACGATGATCACGAGCGGCACGATGAGCCGGGTCCACTGCCGTCGTCGCCCCCGCATCCGTCTGGCGAACCGCGGATCCTCGGCCGCCAGGTGGCGTTCGATCTCGGCCAAGCGCTGCCGGTCGCCCTGACTGAGCACGGCCATCGCCTCCGTACACACCCTCGTCGTGCCGTATACCGCGCCCATACCCCGGCATGCCGGCCTTCATGCCAACCGGTCCGGATAGGGTCGCGGCGTGCCTTCCCTAGCCACACCCGCGGTCCCGTCCGGTGCGATGGCCGCGGCAGCTCAGCCTTCGATCGACGCGAACGGTGTCCGGTTACGGCCGTGGCGTCCGGATGACCGCGAGGTGGTGCTGGCCGCGTACGCGGACCCGGCGATCCAGCGTTGGCACGCCCGTTCGATGACCGCCCTCGAAGCCGACGCCTGGATCGCGTCGTGGCCCGGGCGGTGGAGCGGGGAGAGCGGTGCCGGCTTCGCGGTCGAGCTGTCCGGTGCCGTCGTCGGGCAGATCAGCCTGCGCCGGATCGACCTCGCCGAAGGGCTGGCCGAGGTGTCGTACTGGGTGCTGCCGACCGCCCGGGGTGCCGGCGTCGCCGGTCGGGCGCTGGGTGCGCTGACCGACTGGTCGTTCGGGTCGCTGGGCCTGCACCGGATCGAGGTGTGCCACTCGACGGCGAACCCGGCCTCCTGCGCGGTCGCATCGCGCGCCGGCTTCGCGCTGGAGGGCACGAAACGCGGCGAGGCGAAGCATGCCGACGGCTGGCACGACATGCACCTGCACGCGCGCCTCGCCACGGACTAGTCCGGCCGCTACGCAGCCCTGGCGAGCAGGTCGCCGAGGTCGGAGCGCCGGTAGAGGACCGATCGGCCGTGTCTGGCGCTGACCAGCAGCCCGCCCGCCTGCAACGCCCGCAGGTGCTGGTTGACGGCGGTGGTGGTGACGCCGAGGCGGGCGGCGAGCTCGGTCGAGGAACTGGGCGTGCCCAGTTGGACGAGCAGGCCGGCCCGGGTGGCGCCGAGCAGGCCGCGCAGGGCGTCGGGGGCCGGCAGCGGCTGTGGCTCCCAGAGCGTGGCCACTCCGCGCGCGCTGTAGAGGATCATCGGCGGCTCGGCGGGCGAGATGGGTGTCGAGGCGTTGGTCGTCCACAGTGTCGGCACGAGCGTGAGGCCGCCGGTGGTCGTGGTCGTGTAGTCGAGGTTCGATCGCAGTTTGACCTCGACCGCGTTGCCGACGAGCCGGACGGTGCTCGACAGCTCGGCGAACATCGTCGCGAGCCCGTGCTGGGCGATGTGCCGGCCGCGGAAGGTGACGTCGCCTTCGAGCAGGGCGCGCATCCGCGCCCAGTGCGGTTCGAAACAAAGCCGCCAGTACGCGGTGAGCGCGTCGATGATCCGGGTGAGGACCCGCGGGGCCGGGCCACGCAGCGGGGCGGGCAGTGGCCCGCCGTGCACGGCCCGCAGGTCTCGCCGGACGACGGCGGGGTCGGTGTCGGCCAGGCCCGCCAACTCGTCGTCGATGCGGGTCAGCGGCGAGTAGGGGCGCGGGTTGAGGAAGTCGGGCGTCCAGAGTCGGGCGTTGGTCAGCGCGAGCAGCAGGGCAGCGTCGAGGCTGTCACGGACGTCGTCCAACGCGTGCAGCCAGCGCAGGTGCAGCGGGAACCGTCCTGGATCGCGCCAGGCGCGCAGCGAGAGAACCAGTTCGTTCAGCGGGGACACGGCGAAGCGGACATCAGCCAGGTCCAACCCGACCAGCTCGTACCGGACCATGAAGCAGGAGACTACATCAATAGTCGTGGCGGCCGGTCGCTGCGAGAACTGTCGGTGTGTACCTTGCCGATCCCGTCGCCCGCGCGCTGACCTGGGCGACCGTGGCCGCCTCCCTGTCCAAGGGAGTCTTCTTCAGCGTCAGCGTCCTGTTCTTCACGCGAGTTGCCGGCTTCACCGCGGCCACCGTCGGCTACGGCTTGACGATCGCCGGCGCGGCGGCCGTCGGCGCCGCGCTGGGTGCGGGCTACCTGGCGCGTACGTTCGGAGCGCGCAGGGTGCTGCTCGCCGTGACCGTCGGCCAGGGCCTGGCGCTGGCCGCGTACCTGGTGGTGCGTACGCCGTCCGCCTTCGTGCTCGTCGCGTGCGCCGCGGTCGCGCAGCAGGCCATGCAGCGCACCGCGTTGGCGACGATGATCGCGGAGTCGTTCACCGGGCCGGACCGCGTCGAGGTGCGCGCCCGGCTGCGCGTGGTCACCAACGTCTCCATCGCCGCGGGAACCGCCCTGGCGGCCGTCGCGCTCGCGATCGGCACGACAGCCGCGTACGTGGTGGCGATGCTCGCGACATCCGCGCTGCTGCTGGTCTCCGCGCTACCCCTGAGCCGGGTGCGCGGCGTGGCCGAGCCTGCCGACCGCCCGCGGAGCCGGTCGGTCGGCCGATCGCCGTTCGTCGACCGCACCTATCTGGCCGCGACCGGCCTCTACGCCGTCATGACCATGCAGTTCGGCATGTTGACGGTCGGTGTGCCGCTCTGGGTCGCCGGTTGGACCGACGCGCCGACGGTCACCGTGCCCGCGCTCCTGGCCCTGAACACCGTCATCGTGTCCTTGCTGCAGGTCTGGGCGGCGCGGGGTGCGAACACCCTCCACTCGGCCGGGCGCGCGGTCGCCCGGGCCGGCACGCTGCTCGCGGTGGCCTGTGGGCTGTACGCGACGGCCGCCCACGGCGCTGTCGCGGTCATGATCCTGGTGCTGGCGCTCGCGACCGTCGCGCACAGCTTCGCCGAGATCCTCGCCGAGGCCGGCGGCTGGACGCTCGCCTTCAAGCTCGCCGACCCGGCCAACGCCGGCGCCTACCAGGGTGTCAACCAGACGGGCATGGCCGTGGGCACCATGCTCGCACCACTGGTCGTCACCGCGACCGCGATCGAGCACGGCGCGGCCGGATGGGCCGCGCTGGCCGCGCTGTTTCTGGTCACCGGGCTGGCGACCCGGGTGCTCGCCCGGCACCGACCCGCCGCCCGGCTCGACCACGCGTACTAGCCGCCGCGGGTGTATTTCAGGAGCCGTTCCTGATGCACGGGGTACGGCGTGGCGGTGGGCGGCGCCTGGCCGTCGCGGACGGCAGTGGCGACCGCGACCGCCGCGTCGAGGGCGGCGCGGTAGGGCAGTGAGCCGGTGCTGACCCGGCGGATGCCGAGATCGGCCAGGTGCGGCAGGGTCAGCTCGGGGATCACCAGCACGTTGACCGGCACCGGGACGTTGACCGCCAGCTCGCGCAGCTCGGCGGGCTTGGTGACGCCGGGCACGAAGAAGCCGTCGGCGCCGGCCTCGACGTAGGCCGCGGCGCGCTCGAGGACTGCCGAAAGGGTGGCGTCCTGGCGGACCCAGTAGTTGTCGGCGCGGGCGTTGACGTACACGTCGGGATTGCGGGCCTTGACGGCGGCGACCTTCGCGGCGTGTGCGCTCGGTTCGATCAGCCGGCCATCGGTGCTGTCCTCGATGTTGACGCCGGCCACGCCGAGGCTCGCGACGTACTCGGCGACCTCGTCCGGGTCGTCGGAGTAGCCGTCCTCGACGTCGACCGAGATGAACACCGGCAGGGGCGCGAGCGCGTGGGCGAGCGCCCGGGTGGCGTCGCGGGTGTTGCCGCGGCCGTCCGGAAGGCCGCCGGCGGCCGCGACGCCGAAGCTGGTGGTGCCGACGGCGGGGAAACCGGCCTCGAAGAACGCGATCGCCGAGGACACGTCCCAGGCGTTGGGCAGCAGCAGCGGGAGCGCGCCGTCGTGCAGCTCGCGGAACGTCATGCCTGACGCTATCGCCGATGACCGTCGGGCGCGGCGGCATTGACCGGCAGCCACCCTCCCGAAAATCGCTGTCCGGCTGCCGGCGCCGCCTGGTAGACAGCTGGCGTGTACAACGATCTTGGGTTCGACGACCTGCTCCGGCTGATCGACGCTCGGTCGACGGCCTTCCGCGCCGCGGTCGCCGCCGCGCCCAGCCTCGACACGAAGGTGCCGACCTGCCCTGACTGGACGCTGCGCGACCTGGTGCGGCACCTGGGCGAGGGGCGCCACAAGTGGGCCGCGTTCGTCGCCGCGGGACCCGCCGCCGCTCCGGCGGCCTGGAGCGCGCCGGCCGCGCCCGAGGACCGCACGGCGCTGCTGGCCTGGCTGGCCTCGGCGACCGAGCGCCTGCTGGACGCGCTGCGGGAGGCCGGCCCGGAGCGTGGTTGCTGGTCGTGGTGGGGTGACTCGCAGTCGCCGCAGACCAGCGGCGCCGTCGCCCGGCACCAGCTCCAGGAGCTCGCGGTGCACACCTACGACGCCCAGGTCGCGGTGGGCGCGCCGCAGCCGCTGCCGGCCGACGTGGCCCTCGACGGTGTCGAGGAGTTCCTGGTCACCTGCGTCGCGACGACGGTGGCCTGGCCGCACGAACCCGCCGTCATCGACTACCACGCCACCGAGGGCCGCTCCTGGCGCATCCGCCTCTCCGCCTCCGGCGCCCGGATCGACACCCTGCCCGCCGACGACGCCGGGTTCGACGCCCTGACCGCCGACGGCGCTGGGTTC
>NZ_JBFAIU010000227.1:0-12399 GCF_040654855.1 Asanoa sp. NPDC050611 | reverse complement strand
GGCGGCCGCGGTCGAGGTGCCGGGCGGACTGCAGGTCGCCCAGGACGGCTACCGCATCGAGCCCGTGAGCCAGGCGCTCTCGACGACCGGCGCGCAGCCGCTGCGGTTCCGGGTCGTCGGCCCCGACGGCGAGCCCGTCACCGACTACACACCGACCCACGACAAGGACCTCCACCTGATCGTGGTGCGCCGCGATCTGGCCGGCTTCCAGCACGTCCATCCGCGCCTCGGCGTTGATGGGGTGTGGGAGGTCCCGATGCGCGCGGCGGCGGGCTCCGGCCAGTACCGGTTGTTCGCCGACTTCCAGCCCGCCGGCCGGGCCGAGGCGCTGACCCTCGGCGTCGACCTCCCCGCCCGAGGGGACTACCAGCCCGTGCCGCTGCCACCCGCGGGGCGGACGGCGTCGGTCGACGGTTACACCGTCACGCTGGACGGTGACCTGGTGCCAGGATCGTCGTCGAAGCTGACGCTGACGGTCGCCAAGGATGGCGCGCCGGTGCGTGACCTCCAGCCGTACCTGGCCGCCTACGGGCACCTGGTCGCGCTCCGGTCCGGTGACCTGGCGTACCTCCACGTGCATCCCGACGGTGCGCCGGGCGACGGCCGTACCGCGGCAGGTCCGCAGATTGTCTTCCACGCGGAGGTTCCGTCAGCCGGCGCCTACCGGTTGTTCCTCGACTTCCAGCACGGCGGTGTGGTGCGCACCGCGGCGTTCACCGCGCTCGCGGGCGGCGCCGCTGCGACGGCGGCGGATCCTGCCGCGCCCGCGCCAACGGCCAGTTCCACGCACGCCCACGGAGGGCACGGATGAGCACCGACAGCACGTCTCGGCCGTACGCCGTCCAGCGGATCGAACTGGCCATCGGCGGGATGACGTGTGCGTCCTGCTCGGCGCGGGTCGAGAAGAAGCTCAACCGCATGCCGGGTGTGACGGCGACGGTCAACTACGCCACGGAGAAGGCGTCGGTGGAGTTCCCCGACACGGTGACGCCGGCGGACCTGATCGCCACGGTCGAGGCCACTGGCTACACCGCCGCCTTTCCCGCCGACGAGCCCGAAGCCGCCGAGCCGGACAAGCCCGGCGATGAGTTGTCCACGCTGCGGCGCCGGCTGTGGATCTCGCTCGTGCTCGCGGTGCCGGTCACCGTGCTGGCCATGGTGCCCGCGTGGCAGTTCACCTACTGGCAGTGGCTGTCGCTGACGCTGGCCGCGCCGGTGGTGGTCTACGGCGGCGCCCCGTTCCACCGGGCCGCCTGGACAAACCTCCGGCACGGAGCGGCCACAATGGACACACTCATCTCGGTCGGCACCCTGGCCGCGTTCGGCTGGTCGTTGTGGGCATTGTTCTTCGGTACGGCGGGTACACCCGGCATGACCCACCCCTTCTCGTTCTCGGTCGCGCGGGGCGAAGGCGCCGGGAACATCTATCTCGAGGTGGCCGCGGCCGTCACCGTTTTCATCCTGGCCGGCCGCTACTTCGAGGCACGGTCCAAGCGACGCGCCGGTGCCGCCCTGCGGGCCCTCCTCGAGCTCGGGGCCAAGGACGTCGCGGTGTTGCGCGACGGCCGCGAGCAGCGGATCCCGATCGCGCAGCTCGCGGTCGGCGATCTGTTCGTCGTGCGGCCCGGCGAGAAGATCGCCGCGGATGGCGTCGTCACCGGCGGTGCGTCCGCGGTGGACGCGTCGATGCTCACCGGCGAGTCCGTGCCGGTCGAGGTCGGCGAGGGAGACGCCGTCGTCGGTGCCACCGTCAACGCCGGCGGTCGCCTGGTCGTCCGGGCCGAACGGGTCGGCTCGGATACCCAGCTGGCCCAGATGGCGCGCCTGGTCGAGCAGGCCCAATCCGGCAAGGCGGCCGTGCAGCGGCTCGCGGACCGCGTGTCGGCGGTGTTCGTCCCGATCGTCATCGGGATCGCCGGCGCGACGCTCGGCTACTGGCTCGGCACCGGCAACGGAGTCGCCGCCGCCTTCACCGCGGCGGTCGCCGTGCTCATCATCGCCTGCCCCTGCGCGTTGGGCCTGGCCATACCGACGGCCCTGCTCGTCGGCACCGGACGCGGCGCGCAACTCGGCATCCTCATCAAGGGCCCCGAAGTGCTCGAGTCCACCCGCCGCGTCGACACCGTGGTGCTCGACAAGACCGGCACGGTGACCACCGGCCGGATGACCCTGGTCGACGTCGTCACCGCCGAGGGCGTCGGGCGCGAGCGGGCGCTGCGGCTGGCCGGCGCCGCCGAAGCGGCCTCCGAGCACCCGATCGCGCAGGCGATCGCGGCGGCAGCGGCGGAGGTCGGGACGCTCCCCGAGGTCACCGCGTTCGCCAACACGCAGGGACTCGGGGTGACCGGCTCCGTCGAGGGCGTGTCGGTCGTCGTCGGGCGCCCGGCCCTCCTGGACGCGCACGGCATGACCGTGCCCGTCGACCTGGATGCCGCGCGTCAGGCGGCCGAGGAGAGGGGCCGCACCGCGGTCCTGGCCGGTTGGGACGGCCAGGCGCGGGCGCTGTTCGCCGTCGCCGACACCGTCAAGCCGACCAGCGGGGCCGCGGTCGCACAGCTGCGCGCCCTCGGGCTCGCCCCCGTGCTGCTCACCGGGGACAACAAGACCGTCGCCGACGCCATCGGTGCCGAGGTCGGCATCGACCGCGTCATCGCCGAGGTGTTGCCGGCCGACAAGGTCGAGGTGGTCAAGCGGCTGCAGGACGAGGGCAAGGTGGTGGCGATGGTGGGCGACGGCGTCAACGACGCCGCCGCTCTCGCCCAGGCCGACCTGGGCCTGGCCATGGGCACGGGCACGGACGCCGCGATCGAGGCCGCCGACCTCACGCTGGTCCGTGGCGACCTCCGCGCCGCGGTCGACGCGATCCGCCTGTCGCGGCGGACGCTGGCCACGATCAAGGCGAACCTGTTCTGGGCCTTCGCCTACAACGTCGCCGCACTACCACTGGCCGCCCTGGGCCTGCTGAACCCGATGATCGCCGGCCTGACGATGGCACTGTCGTCGGTCTTCGTGGTCTCCAACAGCCTGCGGCTGCGGGGCTTCAAACCACGAACGACTACCTGACCCGCGATGCGGAAGCGAAAAGGTGGCGTCGTCCCGACGGGGGCGACGCCACCACCGTCGATCACTCAGCCGCGCTCAGCGCACCGTCGCGACCGGGCCGCATGCGCACCCCGATGGCGCCGCCCGTGGGAAGAACCGGTGACGTGTTGGGAGCCGACCGAAGCCCGAGCGACCGCTTTGATCGCTAGCCGACCATCCGATCCTTCGCCCAGCGAAGAGACAGCAATGGTGGCGTCTGCTCGCGATCGTGGATCAGGTTGGTTGGGCGAGGATTCGACCAGTGCCGTAGCGGCGGGCCGTGCAGTGCCCGCCTACGGCGGCCGCGTAGCAGGCCCACCGCAACACCGATCGCGGCTGCAACGCCGACGCCGATCCACAGCTGCGGTTTGTTACGCAGCTCGTCGGGCAGCTGCTCGGCGAGGACGAGGACGCCCATCGCCACGACGAACCAGCCGAACGACTTGCGGAGCAGATCGGCAGGGATCCGTCCGACGAGCCGGCCACCGAGGAAGCTGCCGACCACGGCGGCCGCGGTGACCGCGAGGGCCAGCCCCCAGTTGATGTGCACGCTGGAGAGGTAACCGCCCAGGCCGGCGAAGGACTTCATCGCGATCACCACCAGCGAGGTGCCGACGGCGATCGGCATGGGTAGGCCGCCGAGCAGGGCCAGGGCGGGCACCACCAGGAACCCACCGCCGGCCCCGACGAGCCCTGTGACCAGTCCGACGACGATGCCGTCCACGACCACCCGGACCACCGGCACCTCGTGCGGCCCGCGTTTCGTGTTCCGTCGGCCGCGGATCATGGCTATCGCGGTGGCGAGCATCATGATCGCGAACGCGGTGAGCAGGAATCCGGCAGGGATGTACGCGGCGAGCCGGCCGCCGGCGTAGGCGCCCGTCATGCCGGCGACGCCGAAGATCAGTCCGGTCCGCCACCGTACCCGGTTGGCCTTGGCATGGGGGATGACGCCGACCGCGCTGGTGGCTCCGACGACGAGCAGTGAGGTGGCGATGGCCTCCTTGGGCGGCAGGTCGGCGACATAGACCAGCAGCGGTACGGCGAGGATCGAGCCGCCGCCGCCGAGGAGTCCCAGGCTGACGCCGATGAGGACGGCCAGGCCGATGGTCAGTGCCAGGGCCAGGGTCATGCCCGCACCCCGGTGCTCTCACGCAGCTGGGCGACGATGGTGTCGAGGTCGCACGTCGCGCCGCGGTTGTAGGGCAGCCTGCTCAGGAGCATGCCCATCGCGCACGTGTTGGTCACCGCGGCAAAGGTGAGTCCCGCGCCGATCGCCCCGGCGACCCATTTGAGACCTGGCACGAGTATCGAGCCCAGGATGCCGGCCAGCACGATGGAACCGGCGACCAGTCGGACCTGGCGCTCCAGGTCCCACCGCGGCGTGCCGCGCGTGATCGGCGCGTCGGCCGCCTGCCAGGCAAGCATGCCGCCGTTGAGGATTTTGACGTGCGGCAAGCCGGCTCCGGTCAGGGCCTGCTGTGCCTGAGCGGCGCGGGCTCCGGAGCGACAGACCAGCACCACGCCCTCGTCGAGGTGGTGACGCAGTTCCTCGCGGTGTTCTTTGAGCAGATCGAGGGGGACGTTGTGCGCGCCCGGGATGTGCACGCTTTCGAACTCGGCTGGCGTGCGCACGTCGAGCAGCCGAGGCGCCCGATCCGAATCGATCAGTCCGCGCAGGTCAGCGGCGTCCAGGGTGGCCGGACGGGAGGTCTCGAAATTACTCATTTCCTTCTTCTTCCACGATGGTGACACCGGCCGTCGCGGCCCGATCGAACATGTCGTCGATGACGACGACGTCGCGTCCGGCGTTGGCCAGGAGTGACCCGGCCGCGGCGGCGCGGTACCCGGACCCGCAATGGACCCAGACGGTGCCCGGAGGTACGTCACGGAGCCGTTTGCGCAGGTCGGGCAGAGGGATGTGGATGGCGTCGTCGATATGCCCGGCACGCCATTCGTTGGTCAGCCGTACGTCGAGGACCACGTCAGGGGCACGCAGGCCGGCGGGAGTGTTGCCCGCACGGGTGGCCGCCAGCGCCGGGAAGTCCGCCATCCGAAGTGCCCGCAGCTCAGCCGAGTCGGCTACCCACTGCTCGGGCTGACCGGTGGACTGCGCCGCTGGTCGGTCGATTCCGACGCGGACCAACTCCCGCTGGGCATCGGCGACCTGCTCTGGCGTCTCCGCGAGCAGGGTGATCGGTGCACCCCAGTCGATCATCCAGGCCAGCCACGTCGACATCGGCCCGTCAAGCCCGACGCTGATGGTGCCGGCAACATGCGATGCGGCGTACGCCTTGCGGTGCCGCAGGTCGACGACCCATTGGCCGTCGGCGATCCGCTGGCGTAGCTGTGCGGCATCGATTCGCGAGGCCGGCCTGAGGTCGACCGGCGCGGGGCCCGCGACATTGGCCACCCCCATATGGGCGTAGTACGCCGGATACGCGTCGAGCCCGGCCAGGGTTTCCGTTACGAAGGCGTCGGCGGCCAGCCTGAGTACGGGGTTGGTCCGCTTCTCCCGGCCGATGGTCGACTCGGACGCGTCGGCCTGGCCGGCGGAGCAGAAGCTGCCGAACCCGTGGGTGGGCCAGATCTCCGCACCGTCGGGCAGCAGGTCGGCCAGCCGGTTCGCCGAGGCGTGCTGGTGGTGCGCCAGCTCGTCGGCGTGTTCTGTGCCGAGCAGGTCCGTACGCCCCGTGGTGCCAAAGAGCAGTGAGCCACCGGTGAACACGCCAACCGCCCGCCATTCGCCCTGCGTCATGTGGTCGATGACGTACGACAGGTGGTGGAAGGTGTGACCCGGCGTGGCGATCACGCGCAGCCGCATGGACTCGGAAATGGCAACGTGATCACCGTCAGAGATCGGCGTGCGATCGAAGTGGACGTCGTCGGCCGCCGGCACGAGGTAGTGGGCTCCGGTCAACCGGGCCAGGTCGAGTCCGCCGGAGACGTAGTCGTTGTGGATGTGTGTCTCCACGACGTGGGTGACCCGCACTCCTCGCTCGCCGGCAAGGTGCAGGATCCGGTCGACGTCGCGCTGCGGATCGACGACGACGCCGACCTTCCCGTTGGAGGCGAGGTAACTCCGGTCGCCCAGGGACGACGTCGCGATGATCGAGACCTCAGGTGCCACTTGCCGTACTCCTTCATGACATGCATACCCCCGGGGGTATGTTCGGGGCAGACTTGTCCCTTGCTCGTGTCGCGGGGCTGCTGACCGCCCGCGGTCAGCGAGGCCCGTGCGTCAGGAGAGGGCCAGGAAGAGCTTCTCGAACTCCTCCTCGGTCATCTCCGGAGTCTCGCCACGCTCCCGTGCGGCGCTGCAGTACCGCATCCCGGACGCGATCATCTTGTAGCCCGCCCGGTCGATGGCCTTGGACACCGCGGCGAGCTGGGTCAGTGCCTCACGGCAGTCCCCGCCGTTCTCCATCATCTCGATGACGGCGTTGAGCTGGCCCCGGGCTCGCTTCAGCCGGGTAAGGGCATCGGCAGTCATGTCAGGTCGTAGTTTCATCACGCCACCTCTCGCGCTCGAAGATACCCACGGGGGTATCCGCACGCCGGGGATACCCCCGGGGGTGTGCCGAACTCCACAGCACGCGGGTTCAGCCCGTCACCTTGGCCTCGAGCAGGAGCTGGGCGGCCGCGCGCGCGTCGCGGGCCGGCTCGGGACTGCCGACGATGGCGGCGGTCACCATCGCACCGTTGGCCAGGACCAGCAGTTGCGCCGCGAGCGGCGCGGGCCGGTCCGCTGCCGCGACGAGGGCGGCCAGGTGGTCGGCGACGGCCTGCTTGTGCGCACGGACGATTTCGGCCACGTTCGCCGATGCGCCACCGAGCTCGGCGAACGAGTTGATGAAGGCGCAGCCGCGGAAGTCGGGCTGGCTGAACCAGTCGTAGAGGTAGTCGAAAACGGCGAGCACGCGCTCGTTCGGGGTCGCCCGCGCCGAGGTGTACGCCGAGATCTCCGCGCGAACCGCAGCGTCGCGCCGGCGCAGCACCGCTTCGACAAGGTGCTCCTTGGACGGGAAGAGCTGGTACGTGCGCTTGAGCGAGACGCCGGAACGCTGCCGGATGGCGTCCATGCCGATCGCCTGGATGCCGCGCTCGTAGAACAACTCGTCGGCCGCGTCCAGCAGGCGAACCTCGGCCGCAGTGTGGTCCATGTCAAAGCCCCTTGCTATGAGAACGACCGTTCTCATAGCCTAGCAGCCAGTCGGAGAACGACCGTTCTCACCGAGTCCGAGGAGCCCCTGTGGCCCGCTTCGCTACCCGTCACCGCACCGTCGCCCTCGCTGGGCAGCAGGTCTTCTACCGGGAGGCCGGCGACCCTTCGCGGCCGACGCTCGTGCTGCTGCACGGCTTCCCCACCAGCTCACACATGTTCCGCGACCTCGTACCCGCGCTGGCCGACGAGTACCACCTCATCGCTCCGGACCACATCGGATTCGGACGTTCCTCGACTCCACCTGTGGATCAGTTCGAGTACAGCTTCGAACGGCTTACCGACGTCACCCTGGCGTTGCTCGACACGCTCGCTATCGAGCGTTTCGCGCTGTACCTGCACGACTACGGCGCCCCGATCGGCATGCGCATCGCCAGCCGGAACCCGGAACGGGTGACCGGACTGGTCACGCAGAGCGGAAACGCCTACACCGAAGGGTTCACGCCCTTCTGGGACGTGCTTTTCGCGCACGCCAAGGACCGGGCGACCCACGAGCCGGAAGTTCGCAAGCTTCTGGAGGCGGAGGCCACCCGCTGGCAGTACACCCACGGCGTGCCGGCTGACCGCATCGAGCGCATTGCTCCAGAGACGTGGACGCTCGACCAGGCCGGCCTGGACCGGCCCGGCAATGCCGAGATCCAGCTTCAGCTCTTCTGGGACTACCAGTTCAACGTGGACGCCTACGCCGACTTCCAGCGCTACTTCCGCGAGCACCGGCCGCCCACGCTGGTCGCCTGGGGTCGCAACGACGAGATCTTCGGCGCCGCCGGCGCGGAGGCGTACACCCGCGACCTGCCTGACGCCGAGATCCACCTGCTCGACGCCGGCCACTTCGCACTGGAGACGCACGGCGAGGAGATCGCCGACCTGATCCGCGGCTTCCTACGCCGGATCCAGTAGCGGCCGATGTCTGCCACGACCCTGCGCCCGCCGGCCACCGGCCGGCGGGCGGCCTGGGCCACCGCGCTGACCGCAGGCACCATGCTGCTCGGCACGACGGCCCTGCTGGCCGCCATCGAAACCGTGAGTGAGCTGGACGTTTTCGCGCTGCCCTTCGTCGCCTCCGCGGCGGTACTCGCCATGGCTCCCGGCGCTCCACCTGCTCGACCGGGAGCGGTCCTGGTCAGCTACGCGGTGTGCACCCTGGTCGCGGCGGCGGTCACCACAGTGGTGGGTCCATCGGTGTGGACGGCCACCGCGGTGGCGGTTGCGTCGGTCGTCGCCATGCTCGCGCTGCGGGCACCGCACGCCCCGGCCGCGGTCTGCGCCGCCTTCATCGGCCTGACGGGCCCTGGTCCCATGTATCCGCTCCAAACGGTGCTCCCAGCCGTGCTGATCGTGCTGGGCGTCGCGCTTCTCGCCGGGCGACTCCTGCCGCGCTACACCTACCCGCCGGGCTCGCGCTGAGCCACCGGGTCCACTGCGGCCGGTCCTGCCATGCACCGAGCGCAGGGCCGGTCGCTGAGGACAGCGATGTTGACGCCGACCCGGATCGGGACGCGGTCACCCGGAGTGTCGGGTCATCGATATGTTCTGACGATGTACCCGGTGTCAGCGTCGCGTGGCGTGTGGAGGCTGTTGGGCGCGGTCGCGCTCGCAGGCACGGTGGCGGCCGCCGTGGGCTCGGCGCAGTTGTGGCTGGCCGGGTGGGCGGGGGTGTACCACCCGCGGTTGGCATTCCATCCCGTTGACCAGTGGTACGGCAATCCGGAGTGGCCACGACAGCTGATCGTCCTGGCGTGGTGCGTGTCGAGCGCCGTGCTCGTCGGAGCCGCGGTCGCCGGGCCGCTCGCAGGGCGTACCCGGTGGCGGTATGTGGTCGCGGCGGCGGCCGCGCTGGGTCCGGCGGCGGCGATGCGGCTGGCGACCGGCCCCGCGACCAGGGCGTCGGCCGGCTTCGACGTAGGCTCTGACGCGTTCCGGGCGGTGGTGATCGGGGCTGTCCTGGGCGGGCTGATGGCGTTGGCGATCGTGCGGTGGCGCGGGGCCGGTCGGTCCGCCGTTGTGTGGGTCGGCTGGATCTGGTGCACGGCAGCCGTGGCGGTGCTCTCGTACGAGCGGCGCCCGGACCACATCGTGCCCGTTCCCGCGCTCACGGATCCCGGCTGGTGGCCGGTCGCGGCAGCGGTCGTGGTGGCGGCGCTGCTGGGCTGGTGGGCCGGGCGCCGCGCGGACCCGCACCCCGTGTGGTTCGCGGTCGTCGGGCCCGTGATGCTGCTCGCCGTGTCCGTGGGTGTCCACCCGCTGCTGCCGGGCGGTGACCATCGGGCGGTGGCGGTGACCCAGTTCAGCGCCGTGGTCTGGTCGTTGACGGCGCTGGCCGGAGCCGCGTCGGCGGCGGCGGGCGTCCACATTGCCTGCGGTCCAGGTAGGACTAAGCGGCAGGGAGTTGGTGTTCGAGGCCGTCAAGGATGACCTGGAGGCCGAACTCGAGGCCTGGTCAGGACTGATGGAGCCCGACGACGCCTACCTGTGCATCGTCGCTAGCCACCGGCCCACGCGCGTGGCGCTGCCGTTCGACGACGACCCGACGCTGTCGGTGATCCTGTCCAAGGCCCTGCTGCTCGCCGCCGACGACAAGATCACGGACTGGACGATCCTGAATCAGATCAACCGCCCGTGAGAAACCGCTAGCCGGTGTAGCGGGCGGCCAGATCGACGATGCGACGGGCCGCGGCGACCATCGCACGGTCGGCGAACCGGCCGTCCGGCAACACGACCGTGCCCGAGTCGCGCCGCTCCGCCTCCGCGACGGCGGCCAGCAGCTCCGCCGCCCGGGCCACCTCGTGCTCGGCCGGGCGGAACGCGTCGACGATCACCGGCAGCTGGCGCGGGTGGACCGCCGTGCGGCCCAGGAAGCCGAGCCGGCGCCCCGCCGCACAGGATTCAGCCAGGCCGGCGGTGTCAAGGACGTCCGCGTACACCGCCATCGCCGGTGGTGGCAGGCCGGCCGCCCGGGCCGCGACCACCACCCGACCCCGCGCCCACAACAGGCCGTCGTCGTCGGTCACGCCGAGATCCGAGCGCAGGTCCGCCTCGCCCAGCCCCAGCGACGCCACCGCGGGGTGGGCGGAGGCGATGGCGTAAGCCGCCTCCAGCCCGATCGCCGACTCGATCAGCGGGTGCAGCGGCACGTCGCTACCGAGCGCGGCGACCACAGTGGAGGACTCCACTTTGGGCAGTCGCAGCCCACCCAGCCCGGGCCGGCCCACCACCGCGGCCAGGTCGGCGCCGACGTCCGGACCCGTCAGCTCGTTGACCCGGACCTGGATCGGCACCGGATGGGGGACAGCGAGAAAATCGGCGACCGCGTCCCGGGCGTACGCCTTGCGCCCCGCCACGACCGCGTCCTCCAGGTCGAGGATCACCGCGTCCGCGCCCGACGAAACCGCCTTGGCGAACCGGTCCGGCCTGTCCCCCGGCACGTAGAGCCAGGTCAGCAACATCAGATCACCCCGCGCGCACGCAACGCCGCCAGCTCGTCCAAGCCGACTCCGAGCGCGCCGAAGACCTCGTCCGTGTCCTGGCCGTGCCGTCGCCCGGCATGCCGGATCTCGCCCGGCGTCCCGGAGAGCCGGAACGGCACGTTCTGCATCCGCACCTCGCCCAGCTCCTCGTCGGGCACGGTGCGCACGGTGCCGAGGGCCGCGTACTGCGGGTCCGCGACGATGTCCCGCACGTCATAGACCGGCGCGACCGCCGCCTGCGCTTCCTCGAACGCGGCCACCACCTCGTCGCGGCCGCGGGCAGCGACCCAGGCGCCGACCGCGGCGTCCAGCTCGTCGGCGTGCGCGGCCCGGCCCGCGCCCGTCGCGAACCACGGCTCGTCGACCAGCTCCGGCCGACCGACCAGGCGCAGCACCCGCTCGGCGATGCTCTGCGCGCTGGTCGACACCGCCACCCAGCGGCCGTCGGCGCACCGGTACGTGTTGCGCGGCGCGTTGTTGTTCGACCGGTTGCCGAGCCGCGGCTGGACGTACCCGATCTGGTCGTACCAGGTGATCTGCGGTCCGAGCATCGCCATGATCGGCTCGATGATGGCGAGGTCGACCACCTGCCCGGCACCACCGGCATCACGGGAACGCAGGGCGAGCATCACCGCGTACGCCGTCGCCAGCGCCGCCACCGAGTCGGCGAGCCCGAACGGCGGCAGCGTCGGCGGCCCGTCGGGCTCCCCGGTCGCGGCCGCGAACCCGCTCATCGCCTCGGCGAGCGTCCCGAACCCGGGCCGCCGCGCATACGGGCCGACCTGACCGAACCCGCTGATCCGGGCGATCACCAGCCGCGGGTTGACCGCGTGCAGCTCGGCCGGCCCGAGACCCCACCGCTCCAGGGTTCCTGGCCGGAAGTTCTCGACCAGCACGTCCGCGTCCGCTAGGAGCCGGCGCAGCAGCTCGGCACCGTCGGGAGAGGACAGGTTGAGGGTGACGGTCCGCTTGTTGCGGCCCAGCACCTTCCACCACAGTCCCACGCCGTCCTTGGCCGGCCCGTGCCCGCGCGCCGGGTCCGGCTTCGCCGGGTGCTCCACCTTGACCACGTCGGCGCCGAAGTCACCGAGGAAGGCGGCTGCGAGCGGCCCGGCGAACAGGGTGGCCAGGTCGACGACCTTCACCCCGGCCAGTGGTGCGGTCATGGTGTCCCCTTCACCGGGTCGACGGTGACGAGGAAGACGTCGTCGGCCGTGAACCCGGTGACCAGGAGACGACCGTCGGCCGCCCGGGTCGCGTAGACGTTCTCCTCGCCGAACGGGTCCGCCGCGTCGTCGCGGGCCGTGCCGAACTGCGCGACGCCGACCTGCCGGCCGCGCCGGTCCACCCGCAGCGTCAGCACGTCGGCGCCGCCGACCGGCAACCCGAGCGTGCTGCCGGTGAACCCGACCACGGTGACGCCGCCGTCCGGCTGCGCGACCACCTCGGCGCCGGCGTCGGCGCCGCGCCCGCCGGTCACCAGCTGCCAGCGCTCCTTGCCGGCCCTGGTGTAGGCGACGGTCAGCACGTCGCCGCCGCTGGACCCGGTCGCCTCGACCGTCATCACGGTGCCCGCGTCCACAAACTCCTCCCCGGCCCCCGCCTCCGGCGCGTCACCCTCCGCCCGCC
>NZ_JBFAIU010000226.1:0-12440 GCF_040654855.1 Asanoa sp. NPDC050611 | reverse complement strand
AACGCAGCGCGGCGGCGAGCGTGAACTCGGCGAACATCACGACGACCCCGAGGACGGCGTCGGTGTAGCTCAGCTGGCCGGCGGCCGCCCAGTGCCCGGTGCGGGCGCCCGTGCCGGGCCGGAAGACGGCCGCGCGCCGCGGGCTCGCGATCGTCACCGCGCCGCGGTGCTCGCTGCCGATCACGCCGGCGACGGGCAGGTTCACGTGGTACGAGTCGATCACCTCGGCGCCGATCGCGACGTCGGCGCCGAACCGGATGTCGCCGAGGGTGACCGCGCCGAGCCGGGCCAGCTCGGCCTCGAAGGCCAGCGGCCGGACCCGGTCGAGCAGGTCCAGGTCGACGTCGTAGTAGAACTCCGCGCAGAAGGCGCGAGCCTCGTCCAGGTCGCTGAGGCGGAAGGAGTGCGTCTCGAGCGGCGTCGGGTCGGCACGCTCTGTGGTCGGCCGGTGACGCATGACCATGAGCATCGTCCGCCCAGTGTCAGACGTCAATTGAGCGCAGAGCGGGGTTGCCGGTCCAGTGGTTCGGCAACCCCGCGCTGTCTCAGCGATCCATCCGGATCGGGCTCACTCAGCGATCCGATCCGGATCGGGCTCAGCGGTCCAGCGTCGACGCGGTGCGGTCGGCCTCGACGAACTCGATCTCGTCGACCCGGCCCGAGGCGTCGTCGCCCATCCGGGCGATCGCCGAGCTGGCCGAGGACCTGCCGAAGCTCGTCTACGTGAAGCGGCCCGCGCCGGACAAGGACCCCCGGCTCGCCGCGATGCTGGACGGGATCCGACAGGACGCCCGGGTCTCGTACCGGACCTTCGGCGCGGCGGAGGAGCTGCGCGGCATGGTCCGCGACGACATCGCGCTGCTGCTCAGCGAGCGGTTCGCCGCGCCGGCGCCGCCGCCGGACCCCGACCCGGACCTGGCCACGGTGCCGGCGCCGGCCAGCCCGATCCTCGGCCGGGACGAGGAGATCGACCGCCTGGAGAAGCTGCTGCGGGACCCGGGCGTACGCCTGGTGACGCTGACCGGGCCGGGCGGGGTCGGCAAGACCCGGCTGGCCACCGAGCTGGCGGTCATGCTCGCCGACGCGTACCCGGACGGGGTGCGGTTCGTCGAGCTGTCCACGGTGACCACGACCGACCTGGTCGGTGCGGCGCTCGCCCAGGAGCTCGGCCTGCACACCACGGCGAGCCGGCCACCGATCGACGACGTGCAGTCGTATCTGCGCAACCGCACGCTGCTCCTGGTGATCGACAACTTCGAGCAGGTGGCGGAGGCCGCGCCGGTGATCAGCACCCTGCTCGCCGCGGCGCCCGGCGTCACCGCTCTGGTCACCAGCCGGGCGGCACTGCGGCTCACCGGCGAGCACACCGTCGAGGTGCTGCCCCTGCCGTTGCCGGACCCGGACAGCGACTACAGCGACGCGCGTACCGGAGCGGTCCGGCTCTTCGTCGACCGCGCCCGCGCGGCCAACCGCGACTTCGCGCTCACGCCGGAGAACACCCAGGCGGTGATCGAGATCTGCCGCCGGCTGGACGGGCTGCCGCTGGCGATCGAGCTCGCGGCCGCGAAGGTGCGGGTGCTGCCGCCGCCGGCCCTGCTCGAGCGGCTGCGCAAGGGGATCGGCGCGCTCACCGGTGGCGCGCGCGACCTGCCGGTCCGGCAGCGCACACTGCGCAACACCATCGCCTGGAGCCACGACCTGCTGACCCACGACCAGCAGCGGCTCTTCTGCCACCTCGGCGCGTTCGCGGGCGGCTTCGACCTGGCGGCGGTCGAGTCGGTTTTCGGGCCGGCGGCCGTGGACACGCTCGACGTGCTGGTCGAGAGCAGCCTCGTCACGCAGGACGTCCGCGAGAGCGAGCCGCGGTTCCGGATGCTCGACAGCATCAGGGAGTACGCGCTTGACCGGCTCCGGGACAGCGGCCTGTGGCATCCCGCGCACGTCGCCGTCGCGGGGTACTTCCTCGCCCTGGCCGAGCGGCTCGAGCCGCTGCTGGGCATCGACCCGGCCGCGCTCGAGGGCCTGGAGATCGAGCACGACAACCTCAACGCGTCGATGAACTGGTTCATCGACGAGCGCGACTACCAGCGCGCGATCCGCATGGGCTGGGCGCTCTGGGTGTTCTGGTGGCTGCACGGGCACGTCGAGGAGAGCGCCCGCTACATGTACCAGATCGCCGCCGAGGCCCGGGACCTGTCGGACGAGGCGACCGCGTTCCTGCTGATCGGCACGGGCGCGACGGCCTTCGTCAGCGGCGACACCGAGCGTGCCGAGCGCGACCTGACCCGGGCCGAGCAGCTGCTCCGGACGTTCGGCGATGACGGGAACCGGGCACTGGCCACCGGCGTGCTCGGCACGATCGCGATGCGCCGCGGCCACTACGCCCGGGCCCGCGAGCTGCTGGAGGAGACCCGGTTGCTGGGCGCGAACTCCAACACCGACTGGGTGCGCTCGCTCTACTACAGCCGCATGGGGATCATCTCGCTGCGCGAGGGCGACCCGAAGACGGCCGCCCGGATCTTCCGTGAGGGATTGGAGACCGCCCGCGGCTCGTACGACCGGCTCGGCACGATCGCCGACCTCTACAGCCTCGCGGTCACCGCGGTCACGACCGGCGACCTGGACGGCGCCGAGCAGTACCTGCGCGACGGCATGACGAACGCCGCCGAGGCGGGCGACCGGGGGAGCATGGCGTTCTGCCTGGAGGCGCTGGCCGACGTCTGCGCGCGGCGCGGGAGGTACGCCCGGGCGGTCCGGATGACGGCCGCCGCCCGGTCGTTGCGCACCGCGTCGACCACGGTCTGGTTGCGGGCGTACGTGCCGGACTGGCCGACCGCGTACGGTGGCCTGCCGGCGTTGCGGAGCCAGCTGGCCGACGAGGAGTTCTCGTCGGCGTGGGCGCGGGGGAGCGAGGACGACATCAGCTCGGCGGTGGAGTTCGCGACGAGCTAGTTTCCCGACAAAACGGACGAAAAGCCAAGGTCGCGGTCGCGGTCACGGTGGCGGGATACGGTGGCGGGAGACGGGCGCCTCGGGGGGAGGACGCGCCATGTCCACAGTGGATAACTCCGCGCACGCGTTGACGGGTCGGGAGACCGAGCAGGTGCGCACGCGCGTACGCCTGCTGATCGAGCTCACGTCGCGGACCAACGAGTACCGGCGCGGCCTGGCCGCGGCGGCCCGCCGGCTCAGCCCGGAGGAGGCCGCCGTCCTCGTCGACCTGGAGAAGCACGGCATGCAGGTGCCGCAGCTGCACGACGTGCTGTGCGGCGGCCACGTGCTGGTCGACAACCCGCAGCTGTACGAGGACTGGCGCCACGCCAAGGGCGCCCGCGAACGGATCTCCAGCCACCACAAGCAGATCGACAAGAAGAGGTGGCCGGACATCGGCATGCGCGGCTCGGTGGTGCGGGAGAAGCTGCACGGGCGCACCGACCAGGGCACCTGGGTGCAGCTCGAGAAGACGCCGGCGGCGTTCGGCAAGAAGAAGCTGCCGAGCGTCGACGACCTGCGGCACCTGGTCGACTACTTCACCTACCGGATCACGCGCTCGAACGTGGGGCCGTGGGGCCTGTCCCGGAAGACCGAGCGCCGGCCGATGTACCTGTCGCCGGACATCGCGATGCCGCAGAGCGTACCGCCGGCGGTGTCGTCGTCCCTGACGAGCGCGCTGCGCAATCTGGAGGAGGGCGACGACATCACGTCGGCGTCGGCGGACCTGGCGCGGCTGTTCCCGCCGCCGGAGCGCGACGACCCGGCCGACGAGCTGGGCCGCGCGATGGCCAACGGCGCGGGCCGCGGCCTGTTCGGCAACTCCAACGTCTGGGTGTCGGAGACCACGTCCGGAACGGCTGCCGCGATCCGCGGCCGAGATCGCGGGCTGCGCGGACCGGATTCGCTGCTCGCGGAGATGGGGTTGTCGTGACCACAGCAGAAGTTCCCGGTGGACTCGTCTCCTCGGTGGTCGACCTGGTCGACACGGGCCCGGTGCTGCTCGGCGCCTACACGTCGGCGGAGCTGACCGCGGTCGACGCGGTGGTCGACTTCCTCGAGGCCCGCCCGTCCGACGAGGTGCTGGCCGAGGCGGTGCGCTCGCTCGCGGCCCGCGAGCTGCTGGTCGCCAGCGACGGCGACGAACAGCTCCAGGTCCGCGGCGACCTCGGCATCGCGGTGGCCTTCCAGCAACGCGCCCGCACCGTGCTCGACGCCCGCGTGGCCGGCACGAAGCCGGGCGAGCCGTGGCGGATGCTGATGCTGCCGCAGCCGGAACCGGTCTCGATGCTGGTCCGCATCGACGCGCTCGGCGTCCACGACCTGGGCCTGTTCAAGGCGGACGACGCGCTGGACCAGCTCGTCGACTGGCTGCCGCGCGGCGACTACGAGAAGGGCGGCGAGGCCGCCGAGGTGGTCGCGGCGAGCGAGCGTTCGGCGCTGGTCACGGTCGTCCACTACACGTCGGAGGGCTCGGCGGAGACGGCGGCGGACACGGACGACCTGGTCCTGGCCCGCCGGGGCGGTGACCTCTACGCCTTCGGCCGCGACGGGTCGGAGCACGCCCGCCTGGTCCCACGCCGCCTGGACGACGACAAGGTCGACGACACCATCAGGGCCATGCTCGCCCCGTGACCGCCACGGCGCCGGCTGGCGCGGCCGGCGTACCGTGACGATGTGTTGCGGAGTTGGTGGTTGGCCGGGCTCGCGCTGGTCATCGGCCTCGCTGTGGCGGTGCCGCAGTTCCGTGGCGGCCTCTACTGGGTCGGCGGCGTCGAGCTCGTCGTGTTCGCCGTGCTGGCCTGGAGCTGGTCGCCCCTGATGTTCCCGCGGAGCGTCGGCGCCGAGCGGGCGCGACAGGACGGGCGGCCCGTCATCTACTGGCGGCCCGGCTGTCGTTACTGCCAGCGCCTGCGGTTCCGGCTCGGGCGGGACGCGCGGCGGGCGCACTGGGTCAACATCTGGGCCGACCCGCTCGGCGCGGCCGCCGTCCGGGCGGCCACGGGCGGCAACGAGACCGTGCCGACCGTCGCGCTGGGCGGACAAACCTACGTCAACCCGGATCCCCGGTGGGTGCGGGAGCGATTGCGGGAGCGCAGGTGATTTCGCCGATCCCGGACCGGGCACGGCCTGCTTGAATCGACAAACGTCGATCATCAAGGAGGCATCATGTCCCGGCGCGTACTCGGCGCCGCCGCGCTCGGCATCCTGGCGACAGCCGGGCTGCCCGCTCCGGCGGCGGCCGCCACCACGGTCTACAGCGAGAGCTTCTCCGCCGGCCTCGGCACCTTCACCGCGACCGGCTCGGTCACGACCGGCAGCTACGGCGCCCGCCTGCGTGGCGCCGGCCCGGCCATCACCTCCAGGACCATCGACCTGGCCGGGCACGCCGACCTCACCGTCTCGTACACCCGGACCGCCTCGGGTCTGGACCTCGGCGAGACGTTCACCGCCGCCTACTCGGTCGACGGCGGCTCGTTCACCGCCCTGGAGTCCGCCCGGACCGCGTCCGGTGCGGCCACCTTCGACCTGCCCGCGTCGGTCGACGGCCGCGACCTGCGGCTGCGGTTCTCCCTCGACGCCAGCAGCGTCCTGGAGACGCTGACCGTCGACGACGTGGTCGTCGCGGCCGGCGACGGCGAGGAGGGTGGTTCGCTGCCCCCGGTCGCCGACGTCACCCGGCCCGGGCCGTACGCGGTGACGATCGACCAGACCGCCGGTCCCGGCGGCGACGGCTGGCTGGTGTACCCGACCAACCTCGGCCAGAACGGTGTCGACCATCCGATCTTCGTCTGGGGCCCGGGCGCGGGCTCGACCCCGGCGGACTACACGGACATGCTGCGCCAGTGGGCCTCGCACGGCTTCGTCGTCTACAGCGACGTCTCGTCGAGCAGCGGCGCCTGGATGGTCGACGCGCTGGACTGGCTCGAGGACGAGAACGCCCGGCCGGCCAGCCCGCTCCACCAGGACCTGGACACCTCCGAGGTGGCCTTCGGCGGGCACTCCCGCGGCTCGATCGGCACGTTCGACGTGGCCACCGACCCGCGGCTGACCACGACGATCCACGTGGCCGGCGGCTCGTTCGACGGCAACGGACCGGACAACCTGCGCCGGCCGGCGCTCTACATCGGCGGTGACGAGGACTTCGCCACGCCCAACGTGGAGCGCGACTACACCGGCACCGACGTGCCCGTGTGGTTCACCGTCCTCGACGACACCGACCACATCTACGCGACCCGCAACGGCCAGCACATCATCACGGCCTGGCTGCGGTGGCACCTCGCCGACGAGAGCTTCCGGCGTACGACCGACTTCCTCACCGCCGGCTGCACGTTCTGCGACCTCGGGGCGGTCCGCTACAAGAACTGGTGATCCGCCTACCGGCAGAGGGCGTCGCCGGCCAGGGTTCGGGCGTAGACCACCCGGCGGCCCTCACGCCTGCGGGTGACCAGGCCCGCGTGGCGCAGCACCGTCAGGTGGTCGCTGATCCCGCCGGCGCTGACCCGGATCCGGCCGGCGAGGTCGAGGGTGGCCGCCGGCCGGTCCAGTTCCCGCAGGATCCGGGCCCGCCGGCGGCCGATCAGCGCCTCCAGCGCCGCGCCGCCGGTGGGTGCCGGCTCCCAGATGTCGCCGATGCCGGCCGGCGGGTAGACCAGGGCCGGGTCCCACGGCGGGTCGATCCGCGGCCAGACCAGCGGCCAGGTGAAGGCCGACGGGATGAGCAGCAGGCCGCGACCGGCCAGGTCGACGTCCGCGGTCCGGCCCGTCCCGCGGACGGTAAGGCAGTCGGCGGCCCAGCTGGCCGACGGGTGCAGGTCGGCGAACGCGGCCCGCGACCCCACCGCGACCAGGCCCCGGGCGCGGGCGGTCAGCTCGGACTCCAGGAGCGCGGAGACGGCGGCCCAGCGCGGCGCCAGGACCGCCGCCCACAGGCTCCGCATCTGGTCCACGAGCCGGTCGAGTGCGCGGGCCGGGTCGTCGACGAACGGCCGGGCGGCCGCCGGCAGGTCGGCGCCGTAGCGCTGGGTGATCTCCGCGACGACCTGCTCCGGCGGCGTCGCCGCCACGCGGTCCAGCTCCGTCTCGATCGTCGGGTGCGGCTCGCGCGGCGGCGGGCTGACGAAGACCGGCCAGTACGGACCGCCGAAGGGCGCCGCCGCGTCGAGCAACGACAGGTCGAGCGTGGGTACGCGCGGCGCCGCCCACTCCACCCAGCGGCGGTGCACGGGGGAGCGGTCCGGCCGCCGCAGCACGTAGAAGGCGCCGAGCAGCTCCATCAGCGGTGCGATCGCGAACCGGGTGTGGAGCAGGTCGTCGCGGCCGAACCGGTAGCGGATCACAGATTCAGCCTAGGCTGAATCTCTGGGTGCCAGCGGTCCGGCGGCCTACAAACGAGGTGTGACAGCCGAACTCGCGCGCACGATCATCGACGCCAACAGCTACCTGACCCTGGGCACCGCGGACGCCGACGGCCGGCCGTGGGCCACGCCGGTCTGGTTCGCCGCGGACCGGTACACCGACTTCATCTGGGTGTCGCGCCCCGGCACGCGGCACTCCCGCAACATCGCCGTCCGCCCGGACGTCGGCATCGTCGTCTTCGACTCGACGGTGCCGATCGGCCAGGGCCAGGCGGTGTACGTCGAGGCCGTCGCCGGCCAGGTCCCCGAGTCCGAGGTCGAGGTGGCGATCGCCGTCTTCTCGGCGCGGTCGGTGACCGACGGTGGCCGGACCTGGCAGGCGGCAGAGGTCGTCGGCGGTGCCCAGTTCCGCCTCTACCGGGCCCGGGCCACCGCACACTACGTCCTCGACGACCACGACAGCCGCGTCCCGGTCGCGCTGGGCTGACCCGGGTCAGCCGGGTTCGTTGGTCTGGTCCACCGTCTGCGGGCCGGCCGCGCGCCACTCCACATCGGACAGCGGCCGGCTGCGCACGGCCAGCCGGTGCAGGGCGGCGACGGCGTCCGCGCCGAGCAGCGCGCCGCTGTAGCCCACGTAGGCGACCACCCCGGGCGCCGGCTCCCAGGCGAGGGTGCCGTTGCCGCCGGACACGGTCGACACGACCGTCGGCCGGCCCCGCAGGGGAGGGCCTTCGGTGCTGTCCACGGCGTACAGCCGGTCCTCGAAACCGCCGCTGCCGCTGACACCGGTGTAGACCAGCCCGGCGCCGAGGGCCGCCTGTTCGCCCACCTCGGTCGCGCCGTAGCGCAGCTCGTGGACCGTCGGTGGCCGGTAGGGCCCGTCGGCCGCCACCGTGAGCCCCGCGGGCGGGTCGACCGCGGGCCGGCCGTCGACGACCGTCACGCGCGCCGCGACGGCCAGCAGCCCGGCCTGGCCCAGGTCGCCCCGGATCCGGGCGTGGCCACCGGCGACGGGCCAGGTGACCGCCCTGTCCGCGATCAGGCCGCGGACCTGGCCCACGGCGACCGGCTGCCCGAGCCTCGGCGCGTCGACCGGGAAGGTGACCACCGCGCCGTGCCGGCCGAGCGAGCCGTCGGGGGCGCGCAGCACCACGGTCCACGGCCCGTCGGCGGCCAGGCGGTCGCAGCGGTCGAGGCCCGACGCGACGTGCAGCGGTCGGTCGGCCCGGACGATGACGAGGCCGGCCGGCTCCGGCGCGGAGGGGCAGGTCGGTCCGACCGGCGCGGCCGCCGCCTCGGTGCGCTCCGGGGTGCACCCGCCGAGCGCCGCGAGGACGAGGACACCGGCCACGATCCGGCCTCTGATGTTGTCTCCCACGCCTAGGACGAGCCCCGGGATCGCCACGAGGTTGCGCGGGATTATAGGGATGTTTCGGGTGTAGAGCACGATTACCGCGGAGTTCCCGCAAACCCCAGCGATCCCACTATGTCCTGCTTTTAACTTTTGCTTGTGGACTGTCGCGAACGCTCGAGGGGATCTCGCAGGGTGAAGCTGCAACGGCACGGGACGGTCGCGGTCGCGGTGCTGACGGCGTCGCTCGCCCTCGGCGCGTGCGGAGCGGAGAAGGACACCGGCGCGGCGGTGGTCGGCGCGAACGTCTGGAAGATCAACTGCGCCACCGGCACGCTCAACGCGCAGGGCTCGTCCGCGCAGAAGAACGCGATGGACGAGTGGCGGAAGAACTACCAGCAGCAGTGTCCCGGATCGACCATCAACTACGAGCCGACCGGCTCCGGCGCCGGCGTGCAGGCGTTCATCTCCGGCACCGCCGACTTCGCGGGATCCGACACCGCGCTGACCTCGGCACAGCAGCCGCAGGCCAACGGCCGGTGCGGCGGTAACCAGGCGGTCAACCTGCCGATGGTGGTCGGGCCCATCGCGGTCGCGTACAACCTCTCCGGCGTCGACAACCTCCAGCTCAAGCCCAACACGCTCGCCGGCATCTTCAGCGGCGACATCGAGCAGTGGGACGACGACGCGATCAAGGCCGACAACCCGGGCGCGGCGCTCCCGTCGGAGACCATCCAGTCCGTGCACCGGTCCGACGAGTCCGGCACGACCGGCAACTTCACCGGCTACCTGACCGCGGCCGCGGGGTCCAGCTGGACCTTCGGCCAGGGGCAGGCGTGGAAGGCGCCCGGCGGCACCGGCTCCAAGGGCTCCGACGGCGTGGCCCAGTCGGTGAGCAGCACCGACGGTTCCATCGGCTACATGGAGCTGTCGTTCGCCGAGAACGCCGGGCTGAACATGGCGAAGATCCAGAACGGGGCCGGCCAGTTCCAGGAGCTGACGCCCGAGGCGGCCAGCAAGACCATTGAGGGCGCCCAGATCACCGGCACCGGCAACGACGTCACGCTGAACATCGACTACGCGACGAAGGCGGCCGGCGCGTACCCGATCGTGCTCGTCACGTACGAGATCGTCTGCAGCAAGGGCGGCCCGGCGGGCAAGACGCCGCTGATCAAGGGCTTCCTGGACTACACGGCGAGCGGTGACGGGCAGGGCGTGCTCAACGGCCTCGGCTACGCGCCGCTGCCGGGCAACGTCCAGAGCCGGGTCCAGTCCTCGGTCAACAACATCTCCTGATCCGGCGGACGCGGGCCGGCACGGGAGTCAGGATGGTCCAGCCAGGCGGCGGGTGGCTGCCACGCCGCAAGGGTTTCGGTGCTGAACGGGCGTTCAGCACCCTGACCCTGGTCGCGGGCGCGATGGTGCTCGTGATCATCGTCGCGATCACGGCGTTCCTGATCGCGAAGGCGATCCCGGCGCTCCAGGCCGACGAGGCCAACTTCATCACCGAGACCGACTGGTTCCCCAACCAGGAACCGCCGGAGTTCGGCATCGCGGCGATCGCCTGGGGCACGCTGGTCACCTCGCTGATCGCGTTGATCGTCGCCGTGCCGATCGCGTTGGGCATCGCGCTCTACCTGTCCCACTACGCCGGCCGCCGCGTCGCCACGACCTTCGGCTTCCTCGTCGACCTGCTCGCGGCCGTGCCGAGCGTGGTCTTCGGGCTGTGGGGCTTCATCGTCTTCATCCGGCCGGTCCGCACGTTCTCGGTCTGGCTCAACGACTACTTCGGCTGGCTGCCGTTCTTCGACGGGACGGGACCGTTCGGCCGCTCGTTCCTGCTCGGCGGCCTCGTGCTGGCCATCATGGTGTTGCCGATCATCACCGCGCTGTCCCGCGAGGTGTTCATGCAGACACCCACCACCGACGAGGAGGCGGCGCTCTCGCTCGGCGCCACGCGGTGGGAGATGATCCGCACCGCGGTGCTGCCGTACGGGCGGGCCGGTGTGATCGCCTCGATCATGCTCGGCCTGGGCCGGGCGCTCGGCGAGACGATCGCGCTGGCGTTGACCCTCGGCTTCATCAACGAGATCACCGTCAACATCATCCAGAACGGCGGCAACTCGATCGCCGCGAACATCGCCAACGGCTTCGGCGAGGCGGGCGACATCGGACGCGGCGCGCTGATCGCGTCCGGTCTCGTGCTGTTCGGCATCACCCTCGTCGTCAACGCGGCGGCGCGCGTGATCATCTACCGGCGTCGTGAGTTCACGGAGTCGGCGGCATGACCGATCTCAGCGACCGGCCGTGCGCCCGCGCCGACCGCGGAGAGGCGCGGGCATGATGACCGACACCGGCGTGGCGCCCGCTGGCGAGGGGCCAGGGGGCCTGCGCGGCAGGCGGACGCCCCCGGTCTTCCTCGTCGGTGTCGCGGTCGTGGCGCTCGGCGTGGCGGCGGCGATCTGCTACGGCACCGGCATCGGTGGCTGGGTGCTGATGCTGGTTATGGGCCTGGCGTTGTTCCTGATCGGAGTCTTCGCCGTGGTCGCACGGATCGAGGGCCGCCGGGCCGCGCGGGACCGGGTCTGGAACGTGCTGATCCACTGCGCCTTCATCGTCGCGATGGTGCCGCTCGTCTCGGTCGTCTGGACGCTGATCTCGAAGGGCGCCGAGCGGTTCGACGCCAACTTCTTCTCCACGTCGCTCAACAACATCGGCGCCCGGGACCCCGACGGCGGCGCCGTCCACGCGATCATCGGCACGCTCGAGCAGGTCGCCATCGCCACCGTGATCACGGTGCCGCTGGGCATCCTCGCGGCGATCTACATCGTCGAGTACGGCCGCGGCCGGTTCACGACGCTGATCCGGTTCTTCGTGGACGTCATGACCGGCATCCCGTCGATCGTCGCCGGCCTGTTCATCCTGTCGTTCTGGGTGCTGATCATCTCGCCCATCTACAACAACGGCCAGCCGTCCTTCTCGGGCTTCGCGGCCGCGCTGGCGCTGAGCGTGCTGATGCTCCCCACCATCGTCCGGTCGACCGAGGAGATGCTCCGGCTCGTGCCGGCCCCGCTGCGCGAAGGCTCGTACGCCCTCGGCGTGCCGAAGTGGAAGACCATCCTGCGGGTGGTCCTCCCGACGGCCCTGCCCGGAATCGTCACCGGCATCATGTTGTCCATAGCACGCGCGGCAGGGGAGACGGCCCCGGTACTTTTGGTGGCAGGCGGCAGTGCAGCCGTCAACATCAACCCGTTCAACAACAATCAGTCGTCGCTGTCACTCTTCGTTTTCCAACAGGCCAGCGACGCTTCCAGATTCGCACCACCCCGCGCTTGGACAGCGGCGCTCACCCTGGTGGCACTGGTGCTCATTCTCACCGTGACCGCCAAGCTCTTCGCCAGGCGCAACCGCATCGGACGTTGACATCCGTCACGGAAAGTGTCGTGCAGACATGGCAAAGCGCGTGGAAGCGAGCGGGGTCACCGCGTACTACGGTTCGTTCAAGGCGATCGACGACATCACACTGAGCGTGGAGCCCAAGTCGGTGACCGCGTTGATCGGCCCGTCGGGTTGTGGCAAGTCGACGTTCCTGCGTTCGATCAACCGGATGCACGAGGTGCTGCCGGGTGCGCGGGTCGAGGGCAAGCTGACGATCGACGACGAGAACATCTATGACAAGGATGTCGACGTCACCGCGGTGCGGCGGATGATCGGGATGGTGTTCCAGCGGCCGAACCCGT
>NZ_JBFAIU010000225.1:0-12542 GCF_040654855.1 Asanoa sp. NPDC050611 | reverse complement strand
GGTCCACGGACGCCGGGCGGCCGGCGGCGAACCGCTCGCTCAGCAACGTGGCGAGGTCGTGGCTGACCATCCGGCCCAGCTCGGCCGAGTCGCGGAACGGCCGGTAGGACGCGGGCGCCGCTTCCCGGATGTGGGCCAGCAGCTCGGTGAGCCGGGGGTCGCGGTCCGGCGCCGGGTCCTTCACGTACACCAGCCGGGGCAGCGGGCGGGCCAGGTCGAACTCGTCCTCGAGACCGGAGATCTCCATGCCGGTGCCGATCCAGCCGTACTCCTGCCAGTAGAGCCCGACGAAGATGTCGCTCTGCGCGAGGTAGGCGCGGTAGACCGCCTGCGGCGGGTGGGGGCGCGCGCCCTGCTCGAACATGACGGGCGTGAGGCGCAGCGCGGAGATCGCCTGCGCCACCGCCACCCGCTCGTCGGCCAGCTCGCGCAGTGTCGAGCTGACGAACACCCGCAATCGCTGATCCGGGGTACGGATCACCGAGTCGAACCGCTCCGCGGCTGGCCTCCCCACCGCCCCAGTGTCGTGCTCCGGCGGCCCCGGTGGGCCCGGATCGGCGCTGACCTGGTGCTGATGTGACCAGTGCGACTCAGGTGGGCAGCAGGCCGATCGCGGACCGGGCCCGGCCCACCGTCTCGCCCGCGCGGACACGGGCCCGGGCGGCCCCGGCGCGCAGCACCTCGCGGACGTGGTCCGGCCGGGCGGCCAGCTCGAGGTAGCGCGCGCGGACCGGGGCGAGCGTGTCCACCACGGCGTCGGCGACGGCCGCCTTCAGCTCGCCGTAGCGCTCGAACTTCGTGGCCAGCTCCCGTGGGTCGGCGTCGGTGCAGCCGGCCAGGATGTCGAGCAGGTTGGCGACGCCCGGCGAGTGCTCCGGGTCGTAGGTCACCGTCGTGCCGGCGTCGGTGACCGCCCGCATGATCTTGCGGCGCAGCTGGTCCGGCTCGTCGAGCAGGCGCAGCGCGCCGGCCGCCGAGGAGGTCGACTTGCTCATCTTGTCCGTCGGCGCCGACAGGTCCATCACCCGCGCGGCGACCGGTGGGTTCACGGCGCGGGGCACGGTGAACGTCGCGCCGTAGCGGGTGTTGAACCGGATCGCGACGTCACGGGCCAGCTCCACGTGCTGGCGCTGGTCCTCGCCGACGGGCACCTCGTCGGTGTCGTACAACAGGATGTCGGCGGCCATCAGGATCGGGTACGTCAGCAGCGACATGCGGATGTGCTCCTGGCGGCGGGACTTCTCCTTGAACTGGATCATGCGCTGGGCCTCGCCGTACCCGGTGACGCACTCCAGCAGGTAGTGCAGCTCGGTGTGCTCGGGCACGTGGGACTGGACCATGAACTGGCACGCGTCGGGGTCGAGGCCGGCGGCGAGCAGCAGGGTGGCGAACTCGAGCGTGCGTTGTCGTACGTCGGCCGGGTCGTGGTCGAGGGTCAGCGCGTGCAGGTCGGAGATGAACACGACCGTGTCCGCGCCCTGCGCGCCGATGATCGGGCGCATAGCGCCGAAGTAGTTGCCCAGGTGGAGGTGGCCGGAGGGGGTGAATCCGGTGAGTCGTCGTGGCATCGGTTGGCTCCCGTGAGGTGAGGGCCGCCGAGCTCGGGGTGACCGCTGGTCTTGACGCGAAAACGGCCGCCCGAACTGGGCGGCCGCGTGCAGGTGAGTGCGCGGATGGTCGGTGCCGCCCCGGTCAGGAGCGCCACCAGCCGTTGAGGGTCATCCGCATGCCACGACGATATCAGCCGGCGTGTGTCGACCGCGTCCGTCGCGCGGCCACGTACCGGCGCATCTTCTCCGTGGTGCCGCAGTCGTCCATGCTGCACCAGCGCCGGCTGCGGTTCTTGCTCTCGTCGTGGAAGAGGAAACGGCAGCCGCCGCAGCCCTTGATCCGGTCGAGCGGGCCCGTGGCGAGCAGTCGCACCGCGGCCTGCACGATCGGGCGCAGCGGGCGGGCGAGTGTGTGGTCGTCGCGCCAGGTCCAGTCGAACGTCGGGCCGGCGCTGACGAGCCGGGCGTGGGCGAGGGCGTCGGCCGCGTCGTCGCGCAGGCGGATCAGGGCCGCCGGGTCCGGGCTTTGGCCGGCGGCCAGCGGGCGGAACAGGTCGTCGAGGTAGTCGCGGGTTTCGAGCGCACGGGCCAGCGCGTCCCGGGCGTAGTCCGGGTCGCCGTCGGCGACGCGGTGCAGGGCGGCGGCCTCGGGCTCGGTGAGGGCGCCCGCGTGGCGGCCCCAGTCGACGAGGCTGGCGTAGGTGGTCAGCACGTCGTCGTCCGGCGGGCCGTCGGGTGGCCCGCTGCGGGTGTTGACGAAGTCCAGGGCGAGGTTGCCGCCCACCAGGCGCATCCGGGTCACGTCATCGGCTGTTTCCATCAAAACCGACTTTACCAGTTGACCCGCGTCGCAGGCACCACTAGCGTTTCTCCCATAACCCATTTAGGAGGTAACAGCATGCGACGGGCAGTCGGCGCGCTGGTCGGCCTGGCCGGCGGCACCTTCCTCTACACCGTGGCCGAGGCGCTGCCGATCGGGCTGCTGCTGCCGATGGCCGCGGACCTCGCCGTGCCGCCGTCGCGGGTCGGCATGCTGATCACGGCGTACGGCGCGGTCGTGGTGGTCGCCTCGGTCCCGCTGACCGCGCTGGCCCGCCGGGTCCCTCGCCGGCGCCTGCTGTCGGCGCTGCTGGCCGGCTTCGTCGTCAGCACGGTCGCGATGGCCCTCGCCGACACGTTCGCGCTGATGGTGGTCGCCCGGATCGCGACGGCGGCGACCCACGCGCTGTTCTGGGCGGTCGTCGTGCCGGCGGCGGCCGAGCTGTTCCGGCCGGGCTTGCGCGGGCGGGTGGTCGCGGTCGTGTTCGCCGGCGGCAACGTGGCGCTGGTGCTGGGCGTGCCCGCCGGCACCTGGCTGGGCGAGCGGGCCGGTTGGCGGGCGTCGTTCCTGGCGGTGGCCGCTCTGGGCGCGCTCGTGCTGGTCGCGGTGGCCGCGCTGCTGCCGTCGACGCGGCCCGACGAGGGACACGCCGCCCGCGGCTCGGCGCCGGACGCCCGCCGGTTCTGGCTGCTGGTCGCGGTCGCGGTGCTGACGACCGCCGGCGCCATCGCGGCCTATACCTATGTCGCCCTGTTCGTGACCGAGGTCAGCGGGTTGCCCGCCGCGTCGCTCGGGGCGATCCTGCTGGTCCGCGGCATCGCCAGCGTGGCCGGCATCCTCGCGTTCGGTGCGGTGGTCGACCGCGACCCGTGGCGCGCGCTGCTCTGGACCGTCGGTCTGCAGGCGGTGGCGCTGCTCGGCCTCTACACCCTCGGCCACGACCCGACGGCGGCGGTGGTCCTGCTCGGCTTGTCCGGCTTGGCGTTCGCGGCGTTCACGGCCGCCCTCGGCGGCCTCGTGCTGCGGGTGGCACCGGGACGCTCGGACCTCGCCGCCGCGACGCTGTCGGCCGCCGTCAACGTCGGCGTGACCGCGGGCGCCCTGGCCGGCGGTCTGGCCCTACCGAGCCACGGGGTCCGCAGCACGGTCCTGATCGGCGCGGCGTTCGGCGTCGCCGCACTGGCCCTGGCGATGGGCGAACGCCTGCTGCCCGCACCGACTGCGCGGCCCGCCTGCGCCGTGCGCGCTTGATCGTGCGCCGTGCGGGCACGATCTCGCCGGAATGAGTTGCGGTGGTGGGGTCTTCCAGGCCCGGTCGCGTCCGGTATCGGGTCGATGTTGGTCGTCTGCGGCGGATGGGCGGATTGCCTGTGCCCGAAGTCGCGGGTAAAGGTCGCCCTTTTCGCGCAAGGTTGAGGTATGGCCATCGAGGAAGAGTTCATGCCCGATGCCGAGTTCGAGGCCGTCATGGCGGACGAGCTGATCGAGATGGTGTTCCAGCCGGTGGTGTCGCTTGAGGACGAACGACCGGTCGGCTACGAGGCGTTCGCCCGCGGGCCGGAGGGGCGGTTGCACTCCGCGGCCGCGCTGTTCCACGCCGCCGCCGAGGCGGGGCGGGCCGTCGAGCTCGACGAGCTGTGCGCGCACCTGGCGACCAGGGCCTTCCGCGCGGCGCGGACGTCCGGGCTGGCGCTGTTCGTCAACCTCAACCCGGAGACCCTCAGCAACGAACCGGGTGACGGCGTGGCGCCCGCGTACGCCGACCTGATGGACGAGTCCGACGTGGTCGTGGAGATCACCGAGCGGGCGGTGACCCGCCGGCCGGCCGGGTTGCTCGACGCGGTGGTGGACGCACGCCGGCGGACGGCCCGGATCGCGCTCGACGACATCGGCGTCGACCCGGCGAGCCTCGCCGCGATGCCGCTGATCAACCCGGACGTGGTCAAGCTCGACCCGACGATCATCCGGGGTGCCACCGGGTCCGTGTCGCACGTCATCAACGCCGTCCTCGAGGACGCGCGCCGGCGCGGTGCGCAGATCGTGGCCGAAGGCGTGGAACGGCCCGAGCACGTGGCGACCGCGCGGTCGCTGGGCGCGACCTTCGCGCAAGGTTGGCTGTTCGGCCGCCCGGGACCGCTGCCGGTCACGATCCGCCCGTCCGACCAGCGGCTGGCCCGGGTGGAACCGCGGCGGGTCGCCCGGGCGACGCCGTACGACGTGCTGATCCAGACCGAGGCGGTGCACCCGACGACGGCGGCGCAGCTCAACGCGATGTCCGCGCAGATCGAGGACCGGGCGCTGGGCGCGACCGACCCGGCGATCCTCGTCGTCAACATCGGCGACCTGCTCAACCTGACCGACGACAGCCTGATCCGGTACGCGTACCTGAACAGCATCGGTGTCGAGGTGTTCCTGGTCGGCCACGGCATCCCGTTCACGCCCGGCGGCCGGGTGCGCGGGATCCCGCTCGCCGACGACGACCCGCTGCGCCGCGAACGGGCCACGCTGCTGGTCGGCACCGACTACGGCACCGGCGTCTTCGGCCGGCTACGCGGCCGGGGTACGGACGGGCCCATCTACGACGCCGGCACGACCGACGACTGGGACCGCGTCATCGAGGCCACGTTGCCCCTGGTCAGCCGGGTGAAGAACGAGATCGCGGCCAGGGGTGACGACGCCGCCCCCGGTGACGCTAGGTAGACGGGCGCAACCCCCTGCCCGGGGCGCCGGCGCGCCCAGGGAAGGGACCATGGTCGACGACTACTTATCGCCCGAGCGGGACGCCGGGTATCTCCACGCCATGGTGTCGTTCGCGCCCGGCGGCTCGGGCGGGGTCGGCCGGGCGTGGCTGCGCGGTGGCGCGGAGCGGCTGCTCGGCAACCTGGTCGAGCTGGAGGCGAAGACGGTCGGTGTGGCGGGCCGGGTCATGGTCGCGCCGCGGGCGTCGGACCCGTTGCGGTCCCAACCGTTCTCGCGCCGTGGCTGGGACGCGGCCGTCGAGGCGGCGGGCGCGGAACCGGAGTACGTCTCGGTCGGGCTGTTCTCGCGGCGCCCGGAGGCCGTCTACACGTCGCTGAGCGTGTGCGTGACCGCGTCCCGGCTGGGCGCGGACGCGACGCGCGGGCCGGGGTTCGACCCCGCCGTGCACGCCGAGCGGTGGGTCGGGTTGCTCGGCGACGTCCTCGACACCGCCGACCCGGCGTACGCCCAGATCAGTGACCGGGTCGGCAGCCAGTTCAACACCGCGCTCGACATGTTCCTGCGCCGCTCCCGGGTGTCCGTGGCGGAGAGCCGGACGAGCCTGCGCGGGTACGCGTGGGTGACGGTGGTGCCGAAGGAGCTGGTGGAGCGGCTGGGCGGCGCGGCGGCGCTGGCGCGTTCGAAGGCGGTCGTCCTGGCCCGCCCGCTCGCCGCCGGCGGCGTGCTGCTGCAGGCGACACCCACACCGGCGGAGTTCGACTCCGCGGCGATGCGCCGGCTGTTCCGGCTGCTCGCGCCCGTGCTGCCCGCGGGCCGGCCGCGGCCGTTGCCCGGCTGGGAGGGCCTTCCGGTCGTGCTCGAGGACGCGGCCCGCCGCTAGCGCGGCCGCAACCGCACGGCGTCGGGGCCGAGATCGGCGACGCGCGGCACGCCGAGCAGCGCGAGCGTGCGGCGCAGGTCGGCGCGGAAGATCTCCAAGGCGCGGGCGACGCCGTCCTGCCCGCCGGCCATCAGCCCGTAGAGGTACGCCCGGCCGATCAGACAGGCATCGGCGCCGAGACCGACCGCGGCGACCGCGTCCGCGCCGGTGCGCACACCGCCGTCGACGTAGACCTCGGCCCGCCCGTCGACCGCGTCGAGCACCGCCGGCAGCTCCTCCAGCGGCGTGACGGCGCGGTCGAGCTGCCGCCCGCCGTGGTTGGACACGGCGACCGCGTCCGCCCCGGCCTCGACCACCGCGCGGGCGTCGGCGGCGCACTGGACGCCCTTGACGATCAGCGGGCCGGGCCAGACCTCGCGCAGCCACTCGAGGTCGGCCAGCGTCACGCGCGGGTCGAAGACCCGGTCGACCGTGGCCGCGAGCCCGCCCTCGGTGCCGGTCAGCGACGCGAACGTCAGCGGGGGAGTGGTCAGCAGGTTGAACCACCACGCCGGTCGCGCGGCCATGCCGGCCAGCGTCCGCGGCGTCAGGTCGGGCGGGATGGTCAGACCGTTGCGCAGGTCGCGCAGCCGGGCGCCGGACACCGGGGTGTCCACGGTCAGCATCAGCGCGCGGTACCCGGCGGCCGCCGCCCGGGCCACGAGGTCCTTGGTCGCACCCCGGTCCCGCCACAGGTAGAGCTGGAACCAGCGGTCACCGGCGCCCGTCAGCTCTTCGGGCTTGACGGTGCCCATCGTCGACAAGGTGTACGGGACTCCCGCCGCGGCCGCGGCCGCCGCGACGGCGTGCTCGCCCTCGTGGTGCATCAGCCGGGTGAACCCGGTCGGCGCGAGGACCAACGGCATGGTCGCCGCGCGGCCGAGCAGGGTCGTGCCGGTGTCCACGTCGGACACGTCGCGGAGCACGCGCGGGCGGAACTCAACGCGGTCGAACGCCGCCCGGCTGCGGGCGAGGCTCAGCTCCGCCCCGGCGCCGCCGTCGACGTAGTCGAACGTCGCGCGCGGCACCCCGCGCCGGGCGAGCCGACGCAGGTCGTCGACGTCGGTCGCCTGCCGCGCCCGGGCCCGCGGGCCCACCGCCGGCGGTCGGAGCCGCACCAGCGGTCGGAGTTCGGACCAGCGGGGGAGCTGGCGCGGCACGAAGCCCATCGACGCCAGCCTACGCCTGCTGGGCGCCGGTCGCCGTGGGGCCGTGGCGCGCGGCGAGGTTCGGTAACGTCTGCCATCGTGGCAATTCCGGTTGACGCGGGCCGTCCGGGTGACGTCTGGCGACTTCGCGCCGATGACCGGCCAGTGCGCATCATCGAGCGGTACGAGCAGACGGTGGCGTTTCGTCCGGACGCCGAACCAGCACATTCGGGCTACGGGATCGGCCCCAGGGACTGGGGCCACACTCTGCAGCGCTTCCGCGGGGGTCTGGAAAGGCTCTACGCCGGCGATCGGGCGCACGTCTACGTCCCGGAGACCGAGGTCTACATCCTCCAGATCGCGAACTACGAGTACTACGCCTCCGGAAAGGGCTGGGTCGCCTGGCGAACCGGGCAACCGCCCACATCGGAGTTCGCGGACGGGGGCCTCTTCTTCGACCCGGCGTCGGAGTGGAACCTCGACGGTGAGCTGGTCCACCGACCCTTTCCGATGCTGGACGACGGGGCGACGGTGGCTGACTCCCACGGTCGGAAATGGACCTTCACCGCGCCCTTCTGGTTCACGGGCGAGGACGGCCGGCGCGAAACGCCGGCCTGGCCGTTGGTGGTGCCGGGCGACGACGAGCGGACCAGGCGGCTGCACGGCATCAGCGACGCCGACCAGAAATCCGAATGGATCGCCCGTTCGGGGGTGGCCCCGGACGTCTTCGACCTCGAACTGCCCGACTGGTAGGCCGCGGTGGCGTACGGATACGAGCAGGACCCGCTGATCGACGGTGCGCCACTCGTGCCTGACCCGCTGTTCTGGCCGACCTATCTGTCCGCCCTGCTGACCGCGGAGGACCACGCCCCTGGTCACCGATGCTTTTCGAGGTCGACCTGGCGGATTGCTTCCGGCGTTCGGCGACCGGGACCTGCCGGCCGAAGCAGCCATGACGGTGGCCGCGGCGCTGACACGATGCGGTGCGGGCCGGCGGGTCGACGAGCTGGCCGGGAGAAGTATGCGTGGTGGCCACGCTGGGGCCGGCCTCTCGCCCGCCGACCTGATGGAGATCTCGTCGACGCTGGGGGACGATGAGCGGCCGGCTGTCGCCGAGGGAGGCCACGGACATCGCGCGCCGGCACTGCGTTGAACAGGGTCATGAATGGGTGGAGCCGGTCTCGGTCACCCGCGGGCTGTTCCACTACACCATACGAACCAATGCTGATCACCGAGGCGGGAACTTCTGGGTCCGCGTCCACCTCCGTACCGGAGTGGTCGTCTCGTCGTCCTTCGCTCCTCGGTGATTGCTGGTCAGCCCTTCGTCGCGCCGGTGGTGAGGCCGCTGACGATCCAGCGTTGGAGGATCACGTAGGCGATCAGGATCGGGACCACCGCGATCAGGATGCCGGCCGCCAGGCCCGTGTTGTTGTTGGCGAACTGGCCCTGGAAGTTGAGCAGGCCCACCGGGATCGTCTTGCTGGCGTCCGAGTTCAGCACGATGAGCGCGAACAGGAACTCGTTCCACGTCGCCACCGCGTCCAGGATCGCGACCGTCACCAGGGCCGGCAGTGACAGCGGCAGCACCAGGGTGAGGAAGACCCGCCACTCGCCCGCGCCGTCGATCTTCGCAGCCTCGATCAGCTCGTCGGGGAGTTGCCGGAAGAACGACTGCAGGACGAGCACCTCGAACGGGATGCCGAAGGCCAGGTACGGGCCGACGAGGCCGAGCAGGTTGTCGGTGATGCCCATGCTGCGCAGCATGATGAACACCGGCACGATCGTGATGTAGATGGGAATGGTCAGGCCGAGGAAAACCGCGAACATTATCGTGCGGCGGAACCGGATCCGCAGTTTCGACAGCGCGAACGCCAGCATCGCCGACAGCAGCACGCCGACCGGCACCTTGAGGGCGAGCAGGATCGCGCTGTTGCGGTACGTCGTGGCGAAGTTGCCGATGTCCCAGGCGTCCGCGAAGTTGCCCCACGTGAACTCGTGCGGCCAGGTCAGCGGCCCGTTGGCGACGAAGTCCGCGAGCGGCCGGACGCTGGTGACGAGCAACAGAACCAGCGGCGAGATCCAGATGACGGCGCCGAGCGACAGCAGCACGGTGCCGGCGAGACCGCCACGACGCGGGGTCACCGGTCGCTCTCCCTGGTCTGGGACAGCACGTACGGGATGCTGACCGCGACCGCCACGAGCGTGATGACGACCGCGATCGCGGTGCCGTAGCCCGCCTGGTAGTACTGGAACACGTTGAAGTACATCCACGTCCCCATCACCTGTGTCGCGGTGCCCGGGCCGCCGTACGTAGTCGCGTAGATCAGGTCGAAGACCTTGAACGAGTCGATCAGCGACAGCGCCAGCACGATGTAGTGCGCCGGCCGCAGGTTCGGCATCGTGATGCGCCAGAACCGCTGCGCCCGGGTGGCGCCGTCGACGGTGGCGGCCTCGTACTGCTCGCGCGGGATGCTCTGCAGGGCGGCGAGATAGAGCAGCATCGGGAATCCGGTACGCAGCCAGACGGCCGGCACCATCACCGCGGCGAGGGCCGTGGAGTCCTGCCCGAGCCATGGCTGCGCGAGGCCGCCGAGCCCGACGGTGCGCAGGAACTCGTTGACCGCGCCGTAGTCCGGGTTGTAGAGCCAGCCCCAGATCGAGGCGACCGACACCAGCGGCAGCACGCCGGGCGTGTAGAACAGCATCCGCAGCACCGGCTTGCCGCGGACCTTGCCGTCGAGCGCGACCGCCAGCGCCAGCCCGAGCACGATCGGCACGACGATCGTGACGACCGTCCAGATGAGATTGTTGAGCGCGGCCTTGACGACCACGTCGTCGGAGAGCATGGCCCGGTAGTTGTCGAGGCCGACGACCTCGTACCCCGGGCTCAGCCCGTCCCAGTCGGTGAAGCTGAAGAACAGCGAGGAGAACGCCGGGTAGACCAGGAACGCGATGTAGACCAGCAGGGCGGGCAGCGCGAACAGCCACGGCGTGAATCCGCCGCGGCCCCGCCGCGCCGTGGCTGTCGTCGCCATGCCGCTACTTGTCCTTCGCCCAGGCGGAGACCACGTCCTGCATCTTCTTCGCCGCCTCGGCCGGGCTGGCCTTGCCTTGCAGCAGCTCGCTCTGGACGGTGAAGTACTGGTCGCTCTGCTGCTTCGGGAACGCCTGGTCCTGGATCGTGTAGAACGGGCTGCTCTTGTTGATGTCCGTCCACTGTGCCGCAAGGGGCAGCTTCGCCTGGTCGGGCTCCGCTCCAGTTACCGTGGAGCCGGTGATGCCGAGCGCCTTCTGCGTCGCCGGCTGCACCAGGAAGTCGATCAGCGCGGCCGCCTTGTCCTTGTTGGCGGACCTGGCGTTGACCATGTAGCCCTCGACGAAGCCGGAGTGCCGCGTCGGCGTGTGGTCGGTCGGCAGCTCGAACGTGCCGAACTCGGACGCCGGCTTCTTGGCGGCCCCGATCGCGTTGTTCTCGACCCACTGGCCGGCGATCGTGTACGCCTGCTTGCCCTGCACGAACCCCGGCTCGATGTCGGCCGGGTCGAGGCCGAGCGCGCCCTGTGGCATCCACTTCCGGTCCTGCCACTTCTTGAAGTTGGTGAACGCCGTCACCACCTCCGGGCGGTCCCAGGTCTCGGCGCCGGCGAGCAGCTTGTCGTGCAGCTCGGGGCCGGCCGACACCTCCAGCAGGAACTCGAACAGGCGCATGATGTGCCAGCCGTACTTGCCGCCGGTGCCGAGTGGCGTCACGCCGGCGGCCACGAGCGCGTCGTTGAGCTGTTCGAGTGCCGCGTACGACGTCGGGGGCTGGACCTTCGCCTTGGCGAACAGCGCCTTGTTGTACCAGGCGCCGACGCCGGCGAGGAAGAACGGCACACCGCTCTTGACGCCGTCGAAGGTCATGCCCGCGATGGCGTTCTGGTTGATCCTGCCGTCCCAGCCGTACTTCGCGTAGTACGGCGCGAGGTCGGCGGCCTGTTTCGCCGTGGCGAACGGCGCGCCGAGCTGGCCGCCCCAGATCCGCCAGACGTCGGGGCCGGAACCGCCGAGCAGCTGGGTGCGCAGCTTGTCCGGGTAGACCGCCGCGCCGGAGCCCGGCAGGTTGTCCACTGTGGTCGTGGTGCCGTTCTGCTGGTCGAACGCCGCGATCTGCTCCTTGAGCTTGGGCATCTGGCTCGCGTCGTCGTACGTGAACAGGCGCAGGGTGTTGGAGCCCTGGTTGCCGGACCCGCCGCCGGACGGCTCGTCGGAGACGCCGGTGCAGGCGGACAGGCCCGCGCCGGCGACGGCCAGCGCGGTGGTGCCGAGGAACTGACGCCGGGTGTATGTCATGACTGTTCCTTTCGGCCGAATCGTCGGATCTTGGCGAACATGTCTTCGAGGAGGAAGCGGACGTCGACGGACTCGACGACCCGCACGGGGTTCCCGGAGCCGGGCAGGTAGTGGCCCTCGCGCCCGAACCGCGGCGCGGGCACGGTGCGGAAGTTGCCGCCGCGGGGGAAGAGCAGCAGCGAGACCGCCGGCGAGTCGCCGAGGGAGCGCGACTCGATGGGCTCCGGGTGGTAGGCCGCGTTCCACTCGACCATCTGCTTGATCAGGTAGTCCGCCAGCGCGCTCGTGCCGCCGATCTTCTCCTCAAGCTCCGCGTAGCTCACCGAGACCTGGGAGTAGACGTTGCTGGGGACCTGCCAGACCGTGATGCCCGAGTCGAACACGACGTTGGCGGCGGTGATGTCGTTGCCGAGGTTGAACTCGATGCCGGGGTACGTCTCGACGCCGCCGTAGCCGACGCCCCCGATCCAGATCACCACGACGGGGCGCCGGACGATCTCCGGATCGAGCAGGATCGCCGACGCCATGTCGGTGAGGGGCCCGAGGAACGCGACGAACAGCGGGTCACCGTCCGAGGCCAGCATGCTCTCCGAGATGATCAGGCGGGCGCCCGGGCTGTCCTGCGGCGTGCGCTCGTCGACGATCGCGGCCTCGGCCCCGTCGGCCACCGTCACCTTGCCGTCGAGGCCCATGAGCTCCAGCAGGAGGTCGATCTCCGCGCGGGACTCGCGCATGCTGTGCCGCGTGCGGTGGGTCCCGAAGTGCGCAGCCACGAGGCCGCGGACGTCCAGCGAGGGGGAGAGGAGGGCGTGCACGATGGCGTACTGGTCGTCGGCCTCGTTCTTGGCGTCGGTGTCGATGATGACGCGACGGCGGCGGTCCATACGGGCTCCTACCTATGGGACGGTGACGAGGACGCGCTGGTAGAGCTGCTGTGCCAGGCAGCCGGTGAATAGATATTCATAAACGCATCGATACCGTTGTCCGGAACCGTAACCGTGTCTTAACGAGATAGGACCGCTCCCGGTCGAGCAGGTGGAGCGCCGGGAGCCATGGCGAGTACCGCCGCGGAG
>NZ_JBFAIU010000224.1:0-12584 GCF_040654855.1 Asanoa sp. NPDC050611 | reverse complement strand
GTCGCGACGGTGCCCGCCAGCCGCAGCCGGCCCTCGACCACGGCCCGGCCCGGGTCGGCCCGCACCCGGCCGGCGTCGGCCCGCCCTCCGAAGAGCAGCCCCAGGCCGGTGACCACCATGGTCTTGCCCGCGCCGGTCTCACCGGTGATGACGTTCATGCCACCGGCCAGCGGCAGCGTCGAGTCGTCGATGACACCGAGCCCGGTTATCCGCAACTCTTCCAGCACAGGACACGACAGTAGTAGCGGGGTCCGACAGTTGACCAGCCGTGTCGGCCCAGGGCGGCACTGACGGCACGCTTTACTGGTAAATCGTGTACGCCGAACTGCGGGCCATCGCCCCCGAACGGCTCGCTGGCGCGGTCGGCACCCGGGTCGTCCGGCTGGGCGGCACCGCGCTGGTCGTCGCCGGCTCGACCGACCGGCTGCGCGACGTCGCGACCGGCCCGCTCGCGGGCGAGCGGGTGCGCCGGGTCCGGGTCGTGGTCGCGTACTGGCGGCACACACCCTGGTCGGCGCCGGTGCTGCCGGCACCGCATCTCGTCCGGCACCGGGTGGCGCGGCCACACCGGCGCCGCGGTTCGGCGGTCGTCTCGCTGCGGTACGACCGGCCGGTGCCCCTCGGCGACGCGGTGCGCAGCGCGCTGACCGCCCTCGCGCCCACCGCACGCCGGCCGCGCACCGCGCCGGTGGTCGGGCCCGCGCTGTTCGACGCCACCCGGATCAACCCGCGCGGCCGCCGGCCGACCGCCTACCGGCCGGACGCGCCCCGCCTCGTGCGGCCCGGATCAACACGATCATGGAGCTGCCCGACGGCTCCGGCCGCCGGGCCGTCCCGGACCTCAACGGCAAGCTCTACCTCGTCGAGAACGGCGTGCCGCACGTCTACCTCGACGTCGCCGCCACCTTCGCGCCGCAGTTCTTCTCCGGCCGCGGCCTCGGCCAGGGCTTCGGCTACGTGGCGTTCCACCCCGACTTCAAGCGCAACGGCAAGTTCTACACGATCCACACCGAGCAGGCGTCGCAGACGACCGAGGTGCCCGACTGGGCGCAGACCGGCACGCTGTTCCACGGTGTGATCAACGAGTGGACCGCTACCGACCCGGCCGCCGGCACGTTCGCCGGCACCCGGCGCGAGGTGCTGCGCGTCGGCTTCGGTGGGCAGGTCCACGGCATCCAGGAGATCAACTTCAACCCCACCGCGAAGCGGGGCGACGCCGACTACGGCAACCTGTACCTGGCCGTCGGCGACGGCGGGCTCGGCGTGCGCAACACCGACCCGCAGAACCTCGCGATCCCGCACGGCAAGCTGCTGCGGATCGACCCGCTGGGCACCAACTCCGCCAACGGGGCGTACGGCATCCCGCCGTCGAACCCGTTCGTCGGCCAGGCCGGCAAGCTCGGCGAGATCTTCTCCTACGGCTACCGCGACCCGCACCGGTTCAGCTGGGACCGCGGCACCGGCCGGATGTACCTCGGCCACATCGGCGAGCACGCCATCGAGGCGATCTACGAGGTCAAGGCCGGCGACAACATGGGCTGGAGCGAGCGCGAGGGCGCGTTCGTCTTCGACAAGACGTCGACCGCGCCGTGCGACAAGATCTTCCCGTTGCCGGCCGACGACGCGGGTTACACGTACCCCGTCGCCGCCTATGACCACGACCCCGCGCCGGGCTGGAACTGCACCTCGGACGTCGGCGTCGCGGTGGCCGGCGGGTTCGTCTACCGCGGCAAGGACGTGCCGAAGCTGCGCGGCAAGTACGTGTTCGGCGACCTGGTCGACGGCCGGGTGATGTACACGGAGGCCGGCGAGATGCGCCGCGGCCGCACGCCGGCGACGATCCATCGGTTGGCGCTGTTCAACGCCCTTGGTCAGTCGGTGCGCATGCAGGATCTGTCCGCCCCCGGCGCGCCCGGTGACCCGAACCGGGTCGACCTGCGGTTCGGCACCGACGCGCAGGGTGAGCTCTACATCCTGGCGAAGGCCAACGGCAAGATCTGGAAGGTGACGGGTACGCGGGAGTTCGCCAGTGGCTCCGCCGGCTCGGTGTCGGTGCGGGACACGATGCGCCCGACCAACTGGGCACCGGTCACCCCGTCGAAGTGGCGCTTCGCCAACGGCCAGGTCATCCTGGCCGAGGCCGGCGAGGCCCGGCCGGGGCCCCGGCGGCCGTTCGAGTACGCGGTGCTGACCGCCGGGCCGGAGTTCGGCGCCGTGGAGATCACGGGTGAGGTGCGGCTCGACACACCCGTCGAGATCACCAACCGCGACGTGATCATCGTGTTCGGCTACCGGTCGGACACGGAGTTCTACTACGCGCACGTCTCGACGGACAACACGATCTACCCGCACAACGGCATCTTCAAGGTCAACAACGCCGACCGCGAGCGGATCGACTACCAGTGGAACGGCCGCTCGCTCGGCGCCAACCCGGCGATCGTCGACGCGAAGTGGCACACGGTGCGGGTGAAGCACCTCCCGTCGACCGGCGAGATCGCGGTGTACGTCGACGGGGCCAAGGACCCGCTGATGACCGCGAAGGACACGACGTTCGGCTCGGGCCGGGTGGGCTTCGGCTCGTTCGACAACATCGGCCGGCTGCGCGACCTCAAGGTCAAGGGGACGCCCGCGGCCTGACCGGGGGTCAGGGGAAGAGACGGGCGCGGGATCAGCACCGCGCCCGCCTCGCCGCTCGTAGTCGGCCGATAACTGTCAGTAAAGCTCTTCTGGGCCGCCGGGTCGGTGGTGACGGCAACCACGCCGATTGCCCGTCACAACGCTCTGACCAGGGGAAACGCCTGCTTCCTTGGCTTGTCTCGCTGGGGTGTTTGCGCGGACACGACCCGGCTGCGAGGGATTTGACCGCTTCCTGGGCATGCGGTCTCAGGTTGGCCCGCTACCGTGAGTGACTCACCCACGCGATCCTCCGGGAGTGACACCATCAGCCACGACGACGCAGGTCCTCACGTCATCGAGCTTGGCGCCATCCGACCCGCTCTGATCCGCGCCGCTCGCCTGTTCGCCGAGACCGTGCTCGTACCGACGGGCCTTCTCTATCTCCTGCTGCACACCGCCGGGCTGCTGCCCGCGCTGGTGGCGGTGATCGGCTGGTCGGTGGTCACGGTGACCATCCGCTGGGTCACCGGACGGCACCTCCCCGGCACCCTGCTGGTCTGCGCCGGCGCGATGGTCGCCCGCGCGTCGGTCGCCCTGGCGTTGTCCAGCGCTCTGGTCTACTTCGTGCAACCGGTGATCGCCTCGGTCTTCATGGCGGCGCTGTTCCTCGGCAGCGCCCTGCTCGGGCGCCCGATCACGAGGCGCCTGGCCCGCGACTTCGTCGCGCTGCCGGTGCACCTGCGCCACCACGCCGGTCTGCAGAAGGTGTTCGTGCAGACCGCGGCCCTGTGGGGCCTCGGGCGGCTGGTCGACGCCGGCATGAGCATCGGCTTCCTGCACCTGGGCCTCGACGCGGCGGTGCTCTCCCGCGGGGTGCTCAGCGGCATCCTCACCGCGGTGATGGCGGCGATCTGCGCGGGCTGGGGCATCCGGGCGCTGCGCCGCATGCCCGACCTGTCGTTCCGCTTCGGCCGCGCCAAGACGACGACGCCGGCTCCCGCCCTCGCGGCGGCCTGAGCCGTCGGGAGCCGGGCTCACCCCCGCGGGTCCGGCTCTCCTATCGGCCGCGCTCGGACCCCGCCGCGGGTCCCACCCCGCGACGCGGCCTAACCCCCCGGGAGCCGGGCCCTGCCCCCAGGGCCCGGCTCACCCCCCGAACCTCGCTCCCCCAAAGCCCGGCTCCGACGAGAGCCCGGCTCACCCCCAGGCGCCGGCTCACCGCCAGCCGCCCGCTCGCGCCCAGAGCGGGGCTCACCCCCGGATTCCCGGCCACGCCCGGAGCCTGGCCCACCATCAGACTCGGCCCGCGCCCAGAAACCGGCCCGCCTAGAACCACGGCCCCCGCTCAGAAACCGGCCCGCGCGCAGAGCCGGGTCAATCGGCGGAGTCGGGCTCACTCACCACGGCCTGGAGACGTCGCTGTGCCGAGGATGGCGTCGATGAGTGCCGCGGTCGCCGGGGACGGTGGCCGGTCGCCCGGTGTGGCCAGGCAGCTCGCGATCAGGCGGGGAGACCGCACGACGGCCGGCTTGATCAGCGGGTGCTGGACCCGCCGTTCCCGCCGCACGAGGGCGCCGAGCAGCAGCACACCGAGGAGAACCATCGAGATGTCGGCGGGTCCCGGCCCCACCTCGCCGATCCTGCTGGCGCCGAAGATGACGGCGAGGAGACCCCCGGTGGCCAGCACCGCACCGACGAGGTCCAGCCGTTCGCGTCGCCCGCTCGGCAGCTGGTCGGCCGGCAGCAGGAGCAGCGCTGCCACCGCGGCGAGCAGCGCGACCGGTGCGACGACGAGAAAGACCCAACGCCAGCCGAGGTACGACGTGATCAGGCCGCCGCCGACCGCTCCCGCCACGCCGGCGGTGTTCGCCCCGGCCGCCACGATGGCGAAGACCCGGCTCCGCCACGGCTCGTCGGGAAACAGCGTCGCGGCCGAGGCGAGGGTCGCCGGAATGGCGAACGCGGCGCCCAGGCCTTGAATCACCCTGCCCAGCAACAGTGGTGCCAGCGCGGTCGCGGCGCCGGACAGCAGCAGGCCCGCCGCGGTCAGCGCGAGGCTCGCCACGATCAGGCGACGCCAACCCCAGAGGTCGCACACCCGGCCGCCCAGGACGAGGAACCCACCGATGCTCAGCGAGTAGAGGGTCACCACCCACTGCAGCCGGGCCGTCGACAGGCCCAGCTCCGCACCGATGACCGGCAGCGCGGTGGCGACGGCCAGGCTGTCGAACAGAACAAGGAACATCGCACCGGCAAGCACCAGCGCCGCCGGCCAACCGTGGGCGACCCGCCGGGCCGGTGCCGTCACCATCTGGGAGCTCATCTGCCCTCCACGCGTCCGCCTTCCGCATCCGACGGAGAAACCTCTGCGGCGCTGACGGATCTCCAGTGACCCGGCCGGCGCCGATCAAAACCTCGTACATCGATGCCATGGGTGTCGATCTGGGTATGAACGACGGCATGCGGACTTTCGCCGGCGGGGCGGCGCTCACTCTTTCGATGCTGCTCTTCCCGTCAGGACTGGTGGTGCTGGTCGTCTCCGACCCGGGGTACCGGATCTGGGGCGTGCCGATGATGCTGGCCGGGCTCGGACTGGCGTTCGGATGGTGGTTCCTCATCGGACAGACCGACGGGACGCGGGGGCGGGTTCCACCGCGACGACACATGCTGCTCACCGTCGGCGCGATCATGGCCGTCCCGTTCTTCCTCATCGGGCTCGGTTGGATCGCCGTCAACAGTTGGACCCGAGGCCTGGGCCTGCTCTGGATGGCCGCCGCGGTCGCCCTCGGCGTCGCCTACTGGCGGGGGGTCGTCCTGCACTATCCGGACTCCGAGGACTGATTCGCCCATTTCTTGCGCGGCAGGCAAAGGGGTTAGGCCGCCGCGGATCGGGCACGCCGGGCGGTGAAGGGGGACATCACCATGGGAATGCGAACACTCGGGGTAGCCGCCGCGATGGTGGCCGCGCTCGGCGCCGGCGCCGGCGTGGTCGGGGCGGCGAGCCCGTCGGCCGCCGCGCCGTCCGCGCAGGACGTCGCCTACCTGCAGGCGGCGCACCAGTCCAACCTGTTGGAGATCGCCACCGGCAACCAGGCCCAACAGGAGGGGCGCAGCCAGCAGGTCAAGGACATCGGGGCGCGGTTCGTCGCCGATCACACCAAGCTCGACCAGTCGCTCCAGCAGACCGCGTCGTCGCTCGGGGTGCCGCTGGCGCCGGGGGACGCCGCCCAGAAGGCGACGGATCAGCTGGCCAGAGTGCCGGATTCGCAGTACGACCGGGTCTGGATCCCACTACAGCAGGCCGCACACACGGCGGCGATGCAGAACGGTGAGCGCGAGATCCAGAAGGGCTCCGAGGCCGCGGTCAAGCAGGACGCCACCAACGCCGCTCCGATCCTCGAACAGCACCACGCCCTGCTCAACCAGGCGTCCAGCCAGCCCGGCGGGTGAGCCGCCAGACGCAACTAGCAGGGCTACCTCATACTTTCGGCCTAGCAATTAATCGCCCAACCGGCTACGGTTCGTACAGCCGAACGGCCGAGCAGCCAATCGGGCCTGGATACAGCAGGCCGAGGGAGACATATGACGACGATCGTGGCATCGGCGAATTCGAACATTCGCAGCACCGCCGCGCACGCCGACGAGCAGCTACAGCTCCTCATCGAGCTGCCGGCCGACCATCCGGGCCGGCCGGCCGCCCGCGCCCGCGCCATCGAGGCCTGGTTGCCGCTGGCCCGCCACCTGGCCCGGCGGTACCACAACCACGGCGAGCCCACGGACGACCTGGTCCAGACCGCCGCCGTCGGACTGATCAAGGCGATCGACCGGTTCGAGCCCGAACGCGGGATCGACTTCGCCGGCTACGCCATCCCGACGATCCTGGGCGAGATCAAGCGCCATTTCCGCGACCGTACGTGGGCCGTACGCGTGCCCCGCCGGCTCCAGGAGCTGCGTCTGGCGATCTCGAATGCCAACAGCACCCTGACGCACACCCTGGGCCGGTCACCGACGGTCGCCGACGTCGCACGACACCTCGGGGTCAGCGAGGACGAGGTGCTCGAAGGCCTCGAGGGCGCCCTGGCCTACCAGACGACGTCGCTGTCGACTCCGGTCGGCGCCGAGGGCAGCGGTGAGCTGGGTGACATGCTGGGCATGCCCGACCACGAGTACGAGCTCGCCGAGATCCGCGTCGCACTCGGCCCCGCCATGGCCAGGCTCGACGAACGGGCGCGGAAGATCCTCACCCTGCGTTTCTACGGCAACCTCACCCAGACCCAGATCGCCGAGCAGGTGGGCATCTCCCAGATGCACGTGTCGCGCCTGATCACCAAGGCACTCGCCCAGCTCCGCGGCGAACTCGACCCCGCATCGGCGACAGCCGGCTAGCCGATCGGCCCTGTGGGACTGCCGCTGGTCCGACGGGTCTGCGCACCTGGCCAGGTTTACGTTCTGGCCGTTCGGATAAGGCGCAGGGACCGTGGCGACAAGCGGAGGTGGCGTGACGCGATCCAACCACACCGGGCGGCACGTCGACGGTTACAACCTTGTCCTGGAAACAGCGTTCGACGGTACGACGGTTACCGTCGTACGACGTCAGGTACAGATCGCCGCGCACCGCTGTCACATGGACGGCGAGCGCCTCGACGGCTTTCTCATCGCGGTCAACGAGGCCATGACCAACGCTGTGCGACACGGCGGCGGGAGCGGCCAGCTGCTCCTGTGGCGCGACGGTGTTCTGCTGTGCCAGGTCGTCGACCGTGGCCCCGGTTTCGACCCGGCACCGTACCTGCCGCCGAACAAGCGGCCCCAAGCGTCGTCGGCGGGCGGCATGGGGCTGTGGCTGGCCCGGGAAATGGCGGACGATCTGCGGATTCACAGCGACGCGGCCGGGACCACGATCAGTATCAGCGGCGCCATCGGCGCGGGCGCCTGACCATGACGCGACGCCACCGGGACCCGGGGATCTAGCGGTAGCGGCGGGCGCGCAGGACGACGTCGTTGACGTGCGGCGTGCCGGGCGGCGGGGGAGTCGTCCGTGCACGGGTCTCGTTTGCCTGGATCTCCCAGCCACCGTCGAGCAGTGCGGCGACGTCGCCCGGCAGGTAGTAGTCGTGCGGGTCGACGTCGTGGTCGTGGTGGCCGGCCAGGTCGGCGGGGTCGTGACTGCCGTACAGCAGGATGCCGCCGGGCGCGACGGCGGCCAGCAGCCCGCGCACGGCGGTGAGCCCGGCGTCCTTGCGGAGCGGGAAGTACTGGACGGTCACCAGGTCGTACGCGCCGGGCGCGGGCGGCGCGGTGGTCAGGTCCGCGCGGGTCCAGGTCACCCGGTCGGCCACGTCGGCGCCCGCGGCCGCGCCGCGGCGTAGTGCGGTCTGCGAGACGTCGGTCGCGGTGACGGTCCAGCCGCGCCGGGCCAGCCAGAGGGCGTCGCCGCCCTCGCCGCACCCGACGTCGAGGGCGCGGCCGGGCGGCAGGTCGGCGGCCTCGGTGACGAGGATCCCGTTGGGGTTACCGCTGAAGACCTGATCGCTGCCGCGGTACATGTCCTCCCAGAACTGCGCGTCCATCTGCCCTCGCCCCTGAGTCGGTCGACATCACCGGGCCAACCTCCACGGGCCCGACGGAAACGCCAAGTTTTGTTGCCGGATCGGCAAAGCGCTGGCTCAGCGTCCCTGCGGCTGCGGTGACGCCGCCCAGCTCGCGAGGAGTCGCAGGCCGTCGGCGGCCGGGGTGCCGGCTTCGGCGCTGTACGCGACCAACGTGAGCCCGGGGTCGGCAGGCAGGGGCATCGCTTCGAAGGCGAGGTCGAGCAGGCCGACGACCGGGTGCCGGAACTGTTTGGCGCCGTTCTGGTGCAGGCGGACGTTGTGTGCTGCCCACCGTGTGCGGAACTCGTCGCTGCGCGTGACGAGCTCGCCGACCAGATCCGTCAGTTCCCTGTCGTACGGGTCGCGGCCCGCTTCGGTGCGCAGCACCGAGACGGTGGTGTCGGCGGCGCCGTTCCAGTCGGCGTAGAAGTCCTGGGCCCGCGGGTGGAGGAAGCAGAACCGGGCGAGGTTGACCGGCCGGTCGGCGCCGTCGTACGCCGGCGCGAACAGCGCCTGCCCGAGGCGGTTGATCGCGAGGATGTCGAGGCGGCCGTTGCGGACGAAGGCGGCGGCATCGGTCATGGCGCCGAGCAAGGTGCGTATGCCGGGACGCACCTGTCGCCGGACGGGTCGACGCCGGGTCCGGGCGTTGCCGTTGGCGGTCCGGGCCAGGTCGTAGAGGTGGGAGCGTTCAGCCTCGTCCAGCTTCAGCGCGCGGGCGACGGCGTCGAGCACGCTGTCGGAGACGCCGGTGAGGTTGCCGCGTTCGAGCCGGGTGTAGTAGTCGGGGCTGATCCCCGCGAGCATCGCCACCTCCGCGCGGCGCAGCCCGGTGACGCGTCGAATGCCGCCGAAGGACGGCAGCCCGGCCTGCTCCGGCGTGATCCGGCCGCGGCGTGAGGCGAGGAACTCGCGCACCTCGTCCCGGGTGTCCATGACAGACACGTTACGACCCCCGGCCACGGCCAGAGGGGTTCTGCCATTACCTGTTTCGACAGCCACTCCCACCGCGGGGCCAGGGCCTGTTCCATGGTTGCCAGCCCCGAGAAAGGAACACCCGTGTTAGGTGCGATGTTGTACGCGCCCGGCGACGTCCGGGTCGAGGAGCGCGCGGACCCGACGATCGAGCGAGCGACCGACGCCGTCATCCGGCTGGCCGCCACCTGCGTGTGTGGTACGGACCTGTGGTCGTACCGCGGAATCCAGGCCGTCGACGGTCCGACACCGATCGGTCACGAGTACGTCGGCGTCGTCGAGGAGGTCGGCAGCGACGTCCGCGACATCAAGCCGGGCCAGTTCGTCGTCGGTTCGTTCTTCGCCTCCGACAACACCTGTGAGATCTGCCGGTCCGGCTACCAGACGTCGTGCCCGCATCGGGAGCCGGTCGGGGCACTCGGCGCGCAGGCGCAGCGGCTGCGCGTACCGCTTGCCGACGGCACTCTGGTCGCCACGCCGGAGCCGCCGCCCGCGGACCTCGTGCCGAGCCTGCTCGCGGCGTCCGATGTGCTCGGCACCGGTTGGTTCGGCGCCGTCGCCGCCCAGGCCGGCCCGGGCAGAACCGTGGCGGTCGTGGGCGACGGCGCGGTCGGGCTACTGGGCGTGCTGGCCGCGAAACAGCTGGGCGCCGACCGGATCATCGCGATGAGCCGCCACGCGTCCCGACAGAAGCTGGCGATCGAGTACGGCGCGACCGACATCGTCACCGAGCGCGGCGACGACGGCGTCGCCATGGTCAAGGAGCTGACCGACGGGCTCGGGGCGCACTCGGTCATCGAGGCCGTCGGCACCCACGAGTCGATGATGCAGGCCATCCGGGCGACGCGGCCGGGCGGGCACGTCGGCTACGTCGGCGTCGCACACGGCGTCGAACTGTCCGGCACGGAGTTGTTCTTCTCGCACGTGCACCTGCACGGCGGCCCGGCGCCCGTGCGACGGTTCCTGCCGGAGATGATCGACCTGATCGTCACCCGGACCATCGACCCGGGCCGCGTCTTCGACCTGACCCTGCCGTTGGACGAAGCGGCCGAGGGCTACCGGGCGATGGACGAGCGCCGCGCCATCAAGACGCTGCTGCGGCCCTGACCCGCGAGGAGGACGAATGGAACTGCGGCCCGTCAGCGCGACCGTCAAGGCGCCCGCGCGCAACTTCACCGGCGAGGTCTACCTGACCCCGATCTACAGCGGCGCCGAGCCGTCGCGGATGACGGTCGCGCTCGTCCGCTTCACGCCCGGCGCCCACACGAACTGGCACTCCCATGCGGTGGGCCAGACGCTGCACGTCACCGAGGGAGTCGGCCTGGTCGGCACTCGCGACGGCCAGGTGCTGCGCATCCGCGCCGGCGACACGGTCGTCTGCCCACCGGGGGAGGAGCACTGGCACGGCGCCGCCGGCGAGACTTTCATGAGCCACCTGGCCATGCTCGAGTCCCTGACCGGCGGTGTGGACCCCACGACCTGGCTGGAACCCGTCGACGACGAGCATTACCAGCAGGCGAACGATTGCTAGGGCGTTCGTACGCGCCAGGGTGTGAGGTCCAGCATGGGGTAACGCTGGGCCGTGCCGGCGAGGGTTTCCGCTGTCCAGTAGTCGTGTCCCGGCGGTGGGAACCCGAAGGTCTGTAGCTGGCGCGGCGTCGCGCGGCCGACGAAGTCGACCCATGGGGTCGAGAAGCTTCGCTCGGCCCAGGCGACCCGCTGACCCCAGTGCAGGTTGGCGGGTCGGAAGCACAGTTGCATGCTGTAGCGGACACCGCGGGGTGCGGTGAGCTGCGTACCTCGGTGGAACGTTCCCGTCTCGAAGGCGATGACCGTGCCGGCCGGTCCGGCGCCGGAGACTTCGGCCGCGTAGAGGTCAGGGCTGCCGCTGTCGTCGTTGAAGCGCGAGTCCTTCTGTCCTCCCGGGCGCAGGTACCAGTTGGGAACGGCCGGCAGGTGCGCGGTGTGTCGGCGTGGGACCAGGTGCGGCGGGCCGAGCTCCTCAGGGACGTCGTCGAGGAAGACGAACATCTCGACCTGTCGACAGCCGGGCGTGGTGCTGGGCACCAGGATGGTGTGGCCGAGGTAGTCCCGGTGCATGTCCTGGTCGTAGTCGCAGGCGCCGGTGTACTTGGCCCACGCCTCGGCTCCGTAGACGTGGATGTCGTCGTCACCCAGCAGCGCCTCGGCGAGGTCGAGGACGCGGTGGTGGACGGCGAGCAGGCTGAGCTCGGTGCTGGCGAACGGCAGGGTGTCGATGCCGGCGAACTCGTCGCCGACGAAGCGGTCGCGGCGCGGGTCCGTGCCGTTGTGGAAGCCGTCGGCGGACGGGAACACCAGATCGAGTTCGTCGACGGCCGGCTTCAGCTCGTCGGTGGGTATGAACCCGGGAAGGATGACGAAACCGTCGCTCTGCCAGGTCTGCACTGCGCCGTCGAGGTCCATCGATCCAGAATCGGGGCGCGGTGATCGGTGGAGCAACCGGTTTACGCGGGCACGGCCTCGATCGCGTCGAGGTCGCGGACGGCGAACCGGTGGTGCTCCCACTCCTCCTCGAGGATCACGTGCAGGCACGAGCGGACGGTTTCCGGGTGCTCCGGGTTGTGCGGGTTCTTGCGCACGGCGTCCAGCAAATCCGGCGTGACCGCGGCGAGGAAGTCGCGGACCATGGCCACGCGGCCGGCCCGGACCTCGAGCACCTCGGCGTACTCCGTGGAGTGCTCGTCGAAGCTGCCGTCCCTTAGTCCGAGCGGATGGAACGGCTGCTCCAATTCCATGATCGCCTGACCCAGCCACATGTCGGTGGCGAGCACCAGGTGCCGGAGGGTCTGCGCGAACGACCACTCGCCCGCCACCGAGATGTCGACGGTGCCGGCCGGCGCCGCCGCGGCGCGGTCCAGCGTGGCCGCCCAGGTGCGCTCGAGCGCCGCCCAGGCCGCCCGCAGGCCGTTCGGGTCGGCGGCCCGCCGCTCGGCACGACCGGGGAAGCGCCGGTTGAGCTCGGCGTCGACGAACGGCGCCACGTCGACGCCGTTGACGCGCAGGACACTCCCGTCCTCGAAGAGCCACGGCGCGTCGATGTCGGCCCCCGCGATGTCGACACCGCGCATCACCACCCCGGACAGGTCGGACTCGGCGAACCGGGCACCGCGCAGGTTCACACCACGGAACTCAGCGTTCCGCAGGTCGTCGGACTCGCCGAAGGTCACCATGAAGTCCTCCTGTCGACTGCGGCCAGACCTCGGAGCATAGGCCGTGACTTTTCCTCGCTCGGGGCGTTGGCCGCTGCGATGTCCGTCATCAGTTTTTCGATCTTCAGGAGGTCCGGTTGACCACGGCGACCAGCACCGACTATCGCAGCGTGTTGCAGTCCGTCATCGCGACGCACATCGCACCGGGCGCGGC
>NZ_JBFAIU010000223.1:0-12635 GCF_040654855.1 Asanoa sp. NPDC050611 | reverse complement strand
GGCCGCTCAGCGGCCGCACCTTTCGTTATCACACAGGGTAACTAGCTCCGGACACTGCGGAACGTGCGGCGGACCTGGGTCGCGGCCGCGCTGTCCAGCTGCCAGATCGTGCGGTTGACGCCGCGCACCCCCGCCGCCGGCAGTTGCACCGGGCCCGCACCGGTCAGCGCCATGCCCACCGCGCCGGCCTTGTCGGGGCCGGCCGCGACCAGCCACACCTGATCGGCGGTGTTGATCGTCGGCAGGGTCAGCGTCGTACGCACCGGCGGCGGCTTCGGGCTGCCGCGCACCGCGCTCACCGGGCGCGTCTCGTACGCCACCGGGTGCTCCGGGAACACCGACGCGACGTGGCCGTCCTCGCCGACGCCGAGCATGAGGACGTCGAAGTGGGGGAGCGGGGCCGTGCCCGGGCGGGCCGCGCGGGCCAGTTCCTGCGCGTAGCGGGCCGCCGCCGCCTCCGGGTCGTTGCCGTCCGGGCCGTCCGACGGCGGCATCGCGTGCACCCGCTCGGCCGGCACCCGCAGCACGTCGAGAAGCTGCTCGCGGGCCTGGGTCTCGTTGCGGTCCGGGTGCCCGGCGGGCAGGAACCGCTCGTCACCCCACCAGAAGTCGACCCGGTTCCAGTCGACCGCGTCGCTGGCCGGGAAGTCGCGGACCGCGCGGTGCACGGCGCCGGCGATCCGGCCACCGGTCAGCACCCAGGACGCGGCGCCGCGTTCGGCCTGTGCGTCGATCAGGGTGACCACCAGCCGCGCCGCCACCGCCTGGGCCAGCACGTCGGGATCAGCGTGGACGATGACACTGGTCTCGCTCATGCCGCCGCCTCCCTGCGGTCGGCGGAGCAAGAGCGAGGCTCACTGAGCTGGCCGCGCTCGCTACGCTCGCTCATCCGTTCGTGCCTTCGGCCGATGACGGGGTGGTCGGCGCCGAGCCCTGTGCGGTGCCGGCGCCCGCCGACGCGGGGCGGACGACCCGGTCGCCCGTCCGTGGCGGCATGTCCTCCACCTGGGTGGGTGGGCCGCCGCCGACGATGCCGGGGCCGAGGCCGGGCGAGTGGCCGGCGGTCACCGGGTCCTTCCAGACGTGCACGCGGTGGGCCGGGCGGGTGTCGAGGCCCGTCTCGCCGGACATCGCGCTCAGCGCCGCCGCGTAGACCTGGTCCGGGTCGAGGCGGCGCAGCTCCTCGGCGAGCTCCTCGCCCAGCGGCCGGCGCACCAGGGGCAGCACCCGCTCCTGCTGGTTGGTCCGGGTGAAGGTGGCCGTGTCCTGCTCGCGGATCAGCGACAGCCGGTCGCTGTTGGCCGCCACGAGGCAGACCGAGTGCATGATCCGGTACTTGTCGTCCTGCTCCCAGCGCGGCTTGATGTCGAGGCGGGCGGCGAGCCAGCCGGACATCAGCGCGGCGGTCGGGTCGTGGTCGGACGCCTCGATGGTGGCGCCGACCAGGCGCTCCTCGGTCGTGTCGAACGCCGACGCGACCAGCGTGCGCCACGGGGTGATCCGGGTCCAGGCGAGGTCGGTGTCGCCCGGTGCGTAGTCCTTGGCCCGCTGCCGCAGCGCGGCGACCGGGTCGGCGGTCTGCGAGACGTCGGTGATCCGGCGGTCGGCGACCACGCCGAGGAAGTCGTTGGCGATCCGCTCCGGCGGCTCACCGTGCCACCAGGTGACGACCGGCACGTCCGGCACGAGCAGCGGCATGACGACGGACTCGGCGTGCAGCGCGAGGCGGCCGTACATCCGCATGACGACGGCCTCGCACGGGCCGAGCCGGCCGCCGACGACCACCTCGGCGTCGAGCCGGTTGCTCGGGCGCTCGACGTCGGCCCGGACGACGATCAGCAGCCGGCACGGGTGCATCGAGGCGGCGATCGTCGCGGCCGCCTCGGCCTCCCGGACCCGCTTCTCGTCGACCACGACGATCAGCGTCAGCGCCATGCCGCTGGCCACGCCGCCGGCCGAGCGGCGCTCGGTGGCGAGCGCCTTGACCACCTCGTTGCCGGTGGTGTCCCACAGCCCGATCATGCCCGCCTCCAGTGCCGGCCGTCGCGGCGCAGCAGTTCGTCGGCCGCGTGCGGCCCCCACTCGCCGGCCCGGTATGGCTCGGGTGAGGTGCCCGCCCACGCCTCCTCCAGCGGGTCGATCACCCGCCAGCTCTGTTCGACCTCGGCCGCGTCCGGGAACAGGGTCCGGTCGCCGATCAGCACGTCGAGCACCAGCCGCTCGTACGCCTCGGGGCTGGACTCGGTGAACGCGGCGCCGTACTCGAAGTCCATCGCGATGTCGCGGACCTCCATCGTCGTGCCGGGCACCTTCGAGCCGAACTTGAGCACCACGCCCTCGTCGGGCTGGACCCGGATGACGAGCTGGTTGGCGCCGAGCATCTCGATGTCGTACGGGTTGAACGGCAGATGCGGCGCCTTCTTGAAGATGATCGCCAGCTCGGTGACCCGGCGCGGGAGCCGCTTGCCGCAGCGCAGGTAGAACGGGACGCCGGCCCACCGCCGGTTCTGCACGCCGAGCCGCGCGGCGACGTACGTCTCCGTGGTGGAGTCGGACGGCACGTCCTTCTCCTCCAGGTAGCCGACCGCCCGCTCGCCGCCGACCCAGCCCGGGAGATACTGCCCCCGCACCGTCTCGGCGCGGATGTCCTGCGGCACCGTGATCGCGCGGAGCACCTTGAGCTTCTCGGTGCTGATCTCCGCCGCGTCGAAGCTCGTCGGCTCCTCCATCGCCACCAGCGTCATCAGCTGGAGCAGGTGGTTCTGCAGCACGTCGCGGGCCGCGCCGGCCGCGTCGTAGAAGCCGGCCCGGGTGCCGATGCCGACGTCCTCGGCCATCGTGATCTGCACCGAGTCGACGTACTTGCTGTTCCACAGCGGCTCGAACAGGTTGTTGGCGAACCGCAGGGCCAGGATGTTCTGGACCGTCTCCTTGCCGAGGTAGTGGTCGATCCGGAACACGTCGTCGCGGGTGAAGACGTCGTCGACCAGGCCGTTGAGCGCCTTGGCCGAGGCGAGGTCGTTGCCGAACGGCTTCTCGACGACTACCCGGCGCCAGCCGCCGGACTTGCGGTTGTCGGCCATCCCCGTGCGGGCGAGCTGCTTGAGCACGGTCGGGAACGCCGGTGGCGGGATCGCGAAGTAGAACGCGGCGTTGCCGGCGATGCCGTGCGAGTCCCGCAGCTCGTCGAGCGTCGAGGCGAGCTGGTCGAACGCCTCGTCGTCGTCGAACGCGCCCGGCACGAACTTGATGTTGCCGGCCAGCCGGGCCCACACCTCCTCGCGCCAGGGGGTGCGGGCGCCGCGCTTGGCCGCCTCCATCGCCAGCGACTCGAAGTCGCCGTCGCCCCAGTCACGGCGGGCGAACCCGAGCACGACGAAGCCAGGCGGCAACAGCCCTCGGTTGGCCAGGTCGTAGATGGCCGGCAACAGCTTCTTGCGAGACAGGTCGCCGGTCACGCCGAAGATCACCAGAGCACACGGCTCCGGGATCCTCGGCAGTCTCCGATCCTGCGGATCACGCAGCGGGTTCACCACAACTCCAATAGTGGGTCCTAGCGGGCTGGGAGGCTCGCCAACGCGCGTAGCAGCTGGTCGATGCCCGCGGCCCGGTCGGACAGGTGCAGCCGGACGACGGGCCGGCCGCGGTCGGTCATCGCCTTGCGGTCGCCGGCCGCCTGGGCCGCCTGCAGCTCGGCGAAGCCGTACGGCTTGCCGGGGATCTCCAGGTCGTCCACCACGGCGCCGGTGATCTGCAGGAACGAGCCGACCTGCGGACCGCCCTTGTGGTACTGGCCGGTCGAGTGCAGGTAGCGCGGTCCCCAACCGAACGTCACCGGCTTGCCGGCGGCGGTGGCGAGCAGCGCCCGCACCTGCTCGACCCGCGCGTCGCCGACCCGGTCGAGGAACGCGAGCACCGCGAGGTAGCCGTGCGCGGCGATGCCGTCGACCAGGTCGCCGAGCACCGCGGCGAGGCTGTCGCCCGTGCCTCCGTACACCTCGATCGCGTCCTCGGTGAAGGACGGTGACTCGTCCGGCAGCCCCTCGGCCAGGATCCGGGTCGTGTTGTTCTTCGACTCGGTCACGTTGGGCTGGTTGAACGGGTCGATGCCGATCACGCGGCCGGCGACCGCGGTGGCGAACTCCCAGGCCAGGAACTGGGCGCCGAGCGGGCCGTTGACGGCCACGTCGGGCCGCACGCCGCCGCCGGGCACGCCGGCCGGCGGCTGTGCGCCGCCCACCGTGACCGTGAGCACGTCGTCGCCGTGCGCGCCCGGGCTGTCCGGGGACTCGATCACCACGGGCAGGATGCCCTTGCCGTCCTTGCCGGTCGACTCGGCGATCAACTGCTCGGCCCAGTCGCCGAGGCCGACGATGCCGGTGCCGTCGGAGACCAGCGCCACCTTGTCGCGACCCGCGACGGCGGCCGCACCGAGCGCCGCGCCGAGCGCGAGGCCCGGGTTGCCGCTCTCCTCGGGCAGCGCCGGCAGCAGCTCCTCGGCCTGGTCGAGCAGCTCGGCCACGTCGACGCCGGCCAGCGCGGTCGGCACGACGCCGAAGGCCGTCAGCGCCGAGTAGCGCCCACCCACCTCGGAGTCGGCCAGGAACACCTGGGCACCCATCTCGCGACCGCTGGTCTCGAGCGGCGAGCCCGGGTCGGTGACGACCACGAAGTGGCGCCCGGCCTCGGCCTCGGACATGCCGGCGTCGAGGAACGCCTGCCAGTAGGCCCGCCGGTGGCTGTCGGTCTCGACCGTGCCGCCGGACTTGCTGGACACCACGACCAGCGTGCGCTCCAGCCGGTCGGCCAGCGCCGCCCGGACCTGCGCCGGGTCGGTGGTGTCCAGCACCGTCAGCTCGACGCCGAGCGTGCGGGTGATCACCTCCGGCGCGAGCGACGAGCCGCCCATGCCGGCGAGCACCACGTGGTCGAGGTCGGCGAGCTCGGTGCGCAGCTCGGCCAGCCGGGGCAGCAGCTCCCGGCTGCGCCGGAAGGTGTCGACCCAGCCCAGCCGGATCTTCGCCTCGGCCTCGGCGTCCGGGCCCCAGAGCGTGGCGTCCTTGGCCACGAGCTTGGCCGGCACGTCGGCGCCGACCAGCGACGCCCGGGTCGCGGTGGCGTCGGCGCTGCCCGCGCCGTACACCGCGATGCCGGCCGCCGCGACGACGCCGTCGGCGAATGCCGGACCGGGGTCGTCGCCGTTCTCCGGGACCCCGTCGGACCCGAACCCGTAGGTGCTCACCGCTATCCCTTCGCCGCGTCGCTCGGCTTCGTCGAGCCGGCGGCCGCCGCCTTCAGCGACTTGTCGACGCCGTCGATCAGCTCCTGCCAGCTCGCCGCGAACTTCTCGACACCCTCGCGCTCCAGCGTGTCGAACACGTCGTCGAGGTCGATACCTACCCGCGCGAGGTCGGCCATGACCTGCTTGGCGTCGTCGTAGTTGCCGGTGACCGTGTCGGCCTCGGTCTCGCCGTGGTCGGCCCAGGCGTGGATCACCGACTCCGGCATCGTGTTGACGACGCCCGGTGCGATCAGGTCACGGACGTAGAGTGTGTCCGGGTAGTCCGGGTTCTTGGTCGACGTGGACGCCCAGAGCGGCCGCTGCGGCTTGGCGCCCGCGTCGGCGAGGCGCTGCCAGCGCTCGCCGGCGAACACCGCGGAGTAGCGCTCGTACGCCAGCCGCGCGTTGGCGACCGCGCCCTTGCCGCGCAGCGCCTTCGCCTCGTCGCTGCCGATCTTCTCGAGCCGCTTGTCGATCTCGGTGTCGAAGCGGGAGACGAAGAACGACGCGACCGACGCCAGGTTGGTCAGGTCGTGGCCGTTGGCCTTGGCCTGCTCCATGCCCGCCAGGAAGGCGTCCATCACCTGGCTGTAGCGGTCGAGCGAGAAGATCAGCGTGACGTTGACGCTGATGCCGGCGGCCAGCGTCGCGGTGATCGCGGGCAGCCCCTGCTCGGTCGCGGGAATCTTGATGAAGGCGTTCGGGCGGTCGATCAGCCACCAGAGGCCCTTGGCCTCCGCGATGGTCTTCTCGGTCTCGCCCGCGAGCCGTGGGTCGACCTCGAGCGAGACCCGGCCGTCGACGCCGTCGGACGCGTCGTACGCGGGCCGCAGCACGTCGCACGCCCAACGCACGTCGTACGTGGTGAGCATGCGGACGGCCTCTTCCGTCGAGACGCCGCGGGTCGCCAGGTCCTGGACCTGGCCGTCGTAGGCGTCCGCGTCGGCGAGCGCCTTGGCGAAGATCGTCGGGTTGGTGGTCACGCCCACGACGTGCTGTTCGCGGCGCAACTGGTCCAGGGTGCCGGTGCTGAGCCGGACGCGGGACAGGTCGTCGAGCCAAACGGCGACGCCCGCGGCGGACAGCTCGGCCAGCCGGTCGGTCATGGTCTCTCGCTCCCTCAGTTGCCCGTGGTGGTGCCGGTGATGGCGCCGATCCGCGCCAGCGAGGCGTGCGCCTTCGCGACGACGTGGTCGGCGGTGAATCCGAACTGTTCGAAGAGCACCGTGTGGGGCGCACTGGCCCCGTAGTGCTCGATGCTGACGCTCTCGCCGAGGTCGCCGACGAGGTCGCGCCACGACATGGCGATGCCGGCCTCGACGCTGACCCGGGCCTTGACCGCGTTCGGCAGCACCGTCTGGCGGTAGGCCTCGTCCTGCGCCCGGAACCACTCCTGGCACGGCATCGAGACGACCCGGGTGGGCGTGCCGGCGGCCTCCAGGCGCTCCTGGGCGGTCAGGCAGAGCTGCACCTCGGAGCCGGTGCCCATGAGGATCACCTCGGGCTGCCCGTTGGACGCTTCGGAGAGGATGTAGCCGCCGCGGGCGACGCCGTCAGCCGGCGCGTACCGCTCGCGGTCGATGGTCGGCAGCGCCTGGCGGGTCAGCGCCAGTGCGGTCGGCCGGTCGGTGTGCTCCATCGCCATCCGCCACGCCCACGCGGTCTCGTTGGCGTCGGCCGGGCGCACCACGTCGAGGCCCGGGATGGCCCGCAGCGCGGTCAGGTGCTCGATCGGCTGGTGCGTCGGGCCGTCCTCGCCGAGGCCGATCGAGTCGTGCGTCCAGACGTAGGTGACCGGCAGCTTCATCAGCGCGGCGAGCCGCACGGACGGTCGCATGTAGTCACTGAAGACCAGGAACGTGCCGCCGTACGGGCGGGTGGCGCCGTGCAGCACGATGCCGTTGAGGATCGCGCCCATGCCGTGCTCGCGGATGCCGAAGTGCAGCGTCCGGCCGAACTCGTCGCCCGGGAACTCCTTGGTGGCGTGCTCGGCGGGGACGAACGACGGCTCGCCCTTCATGGTGGTGTTGTTGCTCTCGGCCAGGTCGGCCGAGCCGCCCCAGAGCTCCGGCAGCACCGGCGCCAGTGCCTCCAGGATCTTGCCGGAGGCGGCCCGGGTGGCGATGCCCTTAGGGTCGGCCTTCCACACCGGCAGCGCGTCGGTCCAGCCGGCCGGCAGGGCCCGCGACGTCAGCCGGTCGAACAGCGCCCGGCGGTCCGGGTTGTTGCTCGACCAGGTGGCGAACGCCTTGTCCCACTCGGCGTGGTCGGCCTGGCCGCGGGCGACGGCCGCGCGGGTGTGCTCGAGCACCTCGGCCGCGACGTCGAAGCTCTTGGCCGGGTCGAAACCGAGCACCTTCTTGGTCGCGGCGACCTCGTCGGCGCCGAGCGCCGAACCGTGGATCTTGCCGGTGTTCTGCTTGTTGGGCGCCGGCCAGCCGATGATGGTGCGGAGCACGATGAACGACGGGCGATCGGTGACGGCCTTCGCCGCCTCGATCGCCCGCCACAGTGCCTCCGGGTCCTCCCGGTAGTCGCCCTCGTCGGCGTGCCCGGTGCGCCAGTCGACGGTCTGGACGTGCCAGCCGTACGCCGCGTAGCGCGCCGCGACGTCCTCGCTCTTCGCGATGCGGGTGTCGTCCTCGATCGAGATCTCGTTGTCGTCCCAGATCGCGACGAGGTTGCCCAGCCGCTGGTGCCCGGCGAGCGAGCTGACCTCGTGGCTGATGCCCTCTTCGATGTCGCCGTCGGAGACGATCGTGTAGACGTTGTGGTCGAACAGCGACCCGCCGTCACCCTCGGCGTCGAACAGGCCCTTCTCGCGGCGGGCGGCCATCGCCATGCCGACCGCGTTGCCGATGCCCTGGCCCAGCGGGCCGGTGGTGGTCTCGACGCCCTTGGTGTGCCCGTGCTCGGGGTGGCCCGGGGTCAGCGAGCCCCACTGGCGCAGCGACATCAGGTCCTCGAGACCGAGGCCGTAGCCGGTGAGGTAGAGCTGGATGTAGAGCGTCAGGCTGCTGTGCCCGGCCGAGAGCACGAACCGGTCGCGGCCCGGCCAGTGCGGGTCGGTCGGGTCGTGCCGCATCACGCGGTTGAACAGCAGGTAAGCGGCGGGCGCGAGGCTCATGGCGGTGCCCGGGTGACCGTTGCCGGCCTTCTCGACCGCGTCCATCGCCAGGACGCGGATCGTGTCAACGGCCTTACGGTCCAGCTCGGACCAGGTGAATGAGGCTTGCTCTGAGTTGCTGGCAGGCACGATGTATGCGCTCCTCGGCGAGTGTTTCCGGTCCCTCACCTCTGACCCTAGCGACCCGTGCTAAACACCTGCCGCCGGATCTCGCCCTGCGGATCGTGTTGTGGGGCGGAAGACACTTGCCGGGTGGTTCTCGCCGCACCGCGTCGGGTCGCCGATCAGCGCGGATACGCGCCGCGTACGCTGTCGATCGTTCTGTTGACCGCCTGCGGCGGTCCGACGACGAGCCCCGCGGGAAGGTGGACACGGCCTTGAGCATGGTCACGGAGCGTCCGTCGCCGATTCTGGTGCCGGGGCCGGTCCCGGTGCCCGCGCGGCGGGACCCCCGTGCCGTCGTCCGCGCCTACGTCGCCCTCACCAAGCCGCGCATCATCGAACTGCTGCTGGTCACGACCGTGCCGGCGATGATGCTCGCCGCCAAGGGCATCCCGCCGCTGTCGACGATGGTGGTGGTGCTGGTCGGCGGCACGCTCGCCGCTGGCGCCGCGAACGCGCTCAACTGCTACATCGACCGCGACATCGACCAGCTGATGCGCCGCACGAAGCGGCGCCCGCTGCCGACCCACGCCCTGGCGCCGCAGAGCGTCCTGGTGTTCGGGCTGGTGCTGGCGGTGGTCTCGGTCGGCCTGATGGCGGGCTTCACCAACTGGCTGGCCGCCGGGCTGACCGCGGCCGCGATCGCCTACTACGACCTCGTCTACACGCTCTGGCTCAAGCGGACCACGCCGCAGAACACGTTCTGGGGCGGCGCCTGCGGTGCCGCGCCGGTGCTGATCGGCTGGGCGGCGGTCACCGGCGGCCTGTCGCCGCTGGCCTGGGCGCTGTTCGCGGTGGTGTTCTTCTGGCAGATGCCGCACTTCTACGCGCTCGCGATCACCTACAAGGACGACTACGCCCGGGCCGGCATCCCGATGCTGCCCGTCGTGCGCTCGGCGGCCCGGGTCAACCGGGAGATCGTGCTGTTCACCTGGCTGACCGTGGCGGCCTCGCTGGCGGCCTGGCCGCTGGGGCTGGGCCCGCTCTACGGCGTGACCGCCGTCGTCAGCGGCGCGGCGTTCCTGGTCGAGGCGCACCGGCTGGTGGGCCGGTCGAAGGCGGGCGAGCCGCTCAAGCCGATGCGGCTGTTCCACTGGTCGATCACGTACCTGACGATCGTCTCGCTGGCCGTCGCGCTCGACGCGCTGCTCTGACGGTTTTGGGCCAGACACGCCGAATTTGAGCCGTTCTGGGCCGCCGCCACCGACGGGGGACCAGAGTTGTCCGAGATGTCATCCGAACTTAACCGCATATGTCGTACTTTCGTCTCGCAAAGTTTCTGTGGCCTGTCTTAAATCAGCCGATGACAGGAGTCACAAAACACGATCGGATGGCAGGCGGAATCCGGTAGGCGTGCTTACGCTCTCCGACATGGCAGATGGTTCCGATACGACGCTCACGACCGATCAGCCCGCCACCGCGACCCCCGAGGGTCTGGTGACCGGGATCCGGTCGTTCGCCGCCGAGCACGGCGGCGCGAGGGCGGTCGTCGAATACGTCGGCAAGCGCGGCGCCCGCATCGTCCTCGTCGGCGCGGACGGCACCTGGGCGGACCAGTTCGCGGACGGCACGGACGTGGCCCGTGCGGCGTGTGTGAGCGCCGGGGTCACCGTCGAGAACGAGTGGGAGCGGGAGCTGATGGACCAGATGCGGCCGAGCAACGACCTGTGGCGGTCGATGGCCCGGCGCACCCTGTCGCGCTAGGCGCGCGGTCCCACCCCCACTTCACCGCGGGAAAGCATGGAGTTGACCACCACCACATCCACCCACGACCAGGAAGCGGCCCGGGAGACATCCCGGGTCGCTCTTGTTACCTGCGATCAAATTCCTGACCTCGAGGACGACGACCGCCTGCTGCTGGCACCGCTGGCCGCCCTTGGCGTCGCCGCCGAGCCGGCCGTGTGGGACGACGCCGGCGTCGACTGGGCCGCGTACGACCTCGTCGTGCTCCGCTCGGCCTGGGACTACGCGCCGCGCCGGGCGGAGTTCGTCGCCTGGACGGCCGACCTCGGCAACCTGGCGAACCCGCCGGACGTCGTCGCCTGGAACACCGACAAGCGCTACCTACGCGAGCTGGCGGCCGCCGGGGTCCCGATCATCCCGACCGACTGGGTCGAGCCCGGAGGGGGCACCTGGGCGGGCACGGCGACCGACGTGATCCTCAAGCCGGCCATCGGTGCCGGCAGCGTCGACGCCGGCCGCTACCGGCTGGGCGACCCGGCGGAGCGGCGGGCCTTCGACGCGCACCTGGAGCGGCTCGTGGGCGCCGGCCGCACCGCGCTGGTCCAGCCGTACCTGAGCGCCGTCGACACCGCCGGCGAGGCGGCACTGGTCTTCCTGCGCGGGCCGGACGGCCTGCGGTTCAGCCACGCCGCCACCAAGGGCGCGCTGCTGGCCGGCCCCGACGAGGGCGTGGACGGGCTCTACCGCGAGGAGACGATCACGCCGCGGCAGGCCACGGCGGCCGAGCTGGCGGTCGCGGAACGGGCGCTGTCAGCGATCCCCGGCGGCGTTGACCGGCTGCTCTACGCGCGCGTCGACCTGATCCCCGGCGACGACGGCAGCCCGCTGCTGATCGAGCTGGAGCTCACCGAGCCCTCGCTGTTCTTCGGCACCGCCGCCGGTGCCGCCGAGCGCTTCGCCCGGGCCATCGCCGCCGCCGCGGGTTGACCACAGCACCGACAGCGTCGCCAGCCAGACCACGGTCGCGCCGAGCATGTGCAGGCCGACCAGGATCTCCGGCAGCCCGGTGAAGTACTGCACGAAGCCGATGACGCCCTGGGAGAGCTCGATCGCGAGCAGCACCAGGGCGGCCCGGGCGGTACGCGGGGAGGCGGTGGCCCGCGCCGCGAACCAGACCGCCAGCGTGAGGCCGAGCAGCAGGAACACGACGTCGGCGTGGACCTGGGCGATGGTCTCCGGGTCGAGGCCGGTGCGGTGGGCGTCGACGTCGCCGGCGTGCGGGCCCGAGCCGGTCACGATCACGCCGAGCACGACCACGGCGAGCGAGACGGCGGTGAGCACCTGGACCAGCTGGCGCAACGGGCCCGGGACCACGGTCCGGGTGGCCTTGCCGTCGATCGTGCGGCGCCAGAGGGCGTACGACGCGACCAGCACGCCGATCGAGGCCAGGAAGTGCAGGCCGACGACCCACGGGTTGAGGTCGGTGAGCACGGTGATCCCGCCGACGACGCCCTGCGCGGGGATGCCGAGGAACACGCCGAGCGCCAGCAGCATCAGGCCCCGGGTCCGCGCGGTGCGGGTGCGCCGGAAGTGCAGGAACGCGGCGACCAGCACGGCGAAGGCGACGAGGCCGACGACCCAGCCGAGCATCCGGTTGCTGAACTCGATCACCCCGTGGATGCCCATCTCGCCGGTCGGCGTGTACGAGGCGTCGGTGCACCGCGGCCAGGTCGGGCAGCCCAGGCCCGAGCCGGTGAGCCGGACGGCCCCGCCGGTGACCACGATGGCGACGTTCGCGATGATGTTGGCCAGCGCCAGGCGGCGGATCAGGGGGATCACGGCCGAGATCCTACGTAATGTAGGAGAGAGATCGGTGTTCGCCCCCAGATCCGGACATACGGGCGGTGATGTCGATCACTGGCGCGCCGGTTTGCTCCGCCCGGCTGAAATACGTAACGTTGTCGTAGTGAAAAACGCGGCGATGCTCCCTCCGCATGAGGAGACGACCGGTTCCCCGGTCGTCCCCGCGGATCGGCGCACCCGTGACCGGGTCCTCCGGCTGCTGCTGGAGCGGGGCACCGCCACCGCCGCCGAGCTCGGCGAGGCCCTGCGGCTCAGCCCGGCCGCCATCCGCAAGCACCTGGACGCCCTGCTCACCGAGGGCGACGTGGTCACCCGCCAGCGCCCGGTGCGGGCCGGCCGGGGCCGGGGGCGCCCCGCCAAGGTGTTCACGCTGACCGACGCCGCCCGGCTGCGCTGCGGGCGGCACACCTACGACAACATGGCCACCGCGGCGCTGCGCTGGATCGCCCGACGCCGCGTAGCCGGTGACGATCGCCTCGAGCTCGGCGCGGCTCGCGACCTCGTCGATGCGGGTGAACC
>NZ_JBFAIU010000222.1:0-12822 GCF_040654855.1 Asanoa sp. NPDC050611 | reverse complement strand
TGCGCTGCTGGACCGCACCGCCCCGGAGTTGGCGCCGGCGCTGCGGGCGCGGGTGCTGGACGAAGCGGCCGGCAACCCCTTGGGCATCGTCGAACTGGGCACCGCCGCCGCGCGATCCGGTGGCGCCGCGCTGTTGCCGTCGTCGCTTCCGCTGAGCACGCGGGTCGAGCAGACGTTCGGCGGTCTGGTCGCCGAGCTGCCGCCGCTGACCCGCAACCTGCTGCTGATCGCGGCGCTGGACGACGGCCGCGACCTCGACGAGATCCTCGCCGCCGCCGCGCTCACCACCGGCGCCGACGTGTCACCGGACGCGATCCAGCCCGCCGTCACGGCCCGGTTCGTGACCGTCGACGAACGATACGAGGTGCGCTTCCGGCACCCGCTGCTGCGCTCGGCGCTGCGCCAGCAGGCCGCCGCCGGCGATCGGCGCCGCATCCACTCGGCGCTCGCCGACGTGCTGTCCGACCACCCGCAACGCCGCCTGTGGCACCGGGCGTCCGCCGAGTCAGGCCGCAACGAAGCGTTGGCGCGGGAACTGACCGAGATGGCCGTCGGGGCCGTCGAGCGGCAGGCGGTCGCGGTCGCGCTGGCCGCGATCACCCGGGCGGTGCAGCTCAGCGAGGATCCGTTGGAGCGTGGCCGCCGTCAGGTCTGGGCCTGCAACCTGGCGTCCGAGCAGGGCGACGCGGTCACCGTGCACCGCCTGATGGGTGAGATCGACGAGACCGCGATGCGCCCGGCGGACCGGGCCCGGCTGACCTGGATCCGCGAGGGGACAAAGGGTGACGCCTGGTCCGGACCGGAACGACTGCGCGCGTACGCCGACCTCGTCGACACGATGCGGCGTGACGGCGAGCGTGATCTCGCCGCCAGGTCCATGACCGAGCTGTCCATGCGCGTCTATTACTCCGACGCTCCCGCCGCGGTCCGCGACCGGTTCGTCGAGATCGTCCTCGGCCTGGGCCTCGACGACGACGACCCACGCCTGATCGTGAACCTGTCGCAGATCGCGTCGATCGAGCACGGCGCGATCTGCCTGGAACGGCTGCGGCCGCTGGTGCACCGGATGGACCTGCTTCCCGGCGTACGCATGGAACTGGGTATCGCCGCGTTCGCGGTCGGCGCACTCGACCTCGCTCGGGACTTCGCCCTGTCCGCCGTCGACGACCTGCGCCGGCAGGGACGGATCGGCACCTTGACCCAGGCGCTGGCGACCGCCGCCTCGGCCACGGCCTCCCTGGGTGACACGCGCGCCGCGTTGCCGCTGGCAGCCGAGTGCGTCGCGCTGGCAACGGAGACCGGACAGCCGACCTGGATGTTGGGTGGCAGCCTGGTCGCCGCCCTCGCCGAGGCTCGCCGCGGTGACGTCGAGGCCGCCCGCCGGCGCGCCGACGAAGCCGAACAGGTGCTCGTGGCCGCCCGCCGGTTTCCGATGCTGGCCCTCGTGCAGCGGGCGCGGGGCGTCGCCGCCCTCGCCGGCGGCCACGCCGACGACGCCTTCCGCCAGCTGATGCGTGTCTACGACCCGGCGGACGGCGCCCACTTCCCGGCGTACCAGCCGCTCCTGCTCGGCGACCTGGCCGAAGCGGCCGTGCTCGGCGGCTTTCTCGACGAGCTGCGCCCGGTGGTGTCCCGCCTGGAGCCGGTCGCCGCGCAGAGCCGATCACCCGCATTGACGGTCTCACTGGGGTACGCGCGCGCCGTCCTCTCCGGCGACTACCGCGCCGCGTTCGCCGATGACCTGGCCGACTGGCCGTTCGACCGCGCCCGGCTGCAGCTCACCCACGGTGCTTCCCTGCGGCGCGCGCACCGGATCACCCAGAGCCGGCCGCCGCTGCGGGCCGCCGCGGCCACCTTCGACGCGCTCGGCGCCACGCCGTGGGCCGACCGGGCCCGGGCCGAGCTGCGGGCGACCGGCGAGACCCGCCGCAAGCCGATGGACGCCATGGCCGCGCTCACACCGCAGGAGCAGCAGATCGCGCGGCTCACCGCGGAGGGCCTGAGCAACCGGGAGATCGGCGAGCGGTTGTTCCTGTCCCCACGGACCGTGAGCACCCACCTGTACCGCATCTACCCGAAGGTCCACGTCAGCTCGCGGGCCGAACTGGCCCGGCGGATTACGTCATCCGACGTAGTCTGACGCCGCCGACCACTGCCTACCGTCAGCTATGGCGTTCTCCGGCGACAGTGTGCGCCTCCAGATTCTCGGTCCGTTGCGGGTCTGGCGGGACGGTGTCGAACTGGACGCTGGTCCCCGGCAGCAGGCCTATCTGCTGGCGGTTCTGCTCGCCAGCGCCGGCAAGCCGATCAGCATGAGCGAGCTGGTCGATCTGGTCTGGGCCGACGACGCACCCGTTTCGGCGGCCAACATCCTGCAGAAGTACGTCGGTGCGCTGCGTCGGCTGTTCGAGCCCGGGCTGCCCGCGCGGGAGTCCGGCTCGTACCTGCGACGCCACGGCAACGGCTACCTCTTCGCCGCTGACCCCGGGTGCCTGGACGCCGCCTTGTTCCGGGAGCTGGTCGCGGCAGCGCGGACCGGCGCCGACGAGGCCAAGCTGGATGTGTACGTCCGTGCCCTCGGGCTCTGGCACGGCCCCGCCGGGGACGGGCTGGCGCACGGACCGAACGGGATGTCGGTCTTCGCCGCGCTGGATGCCGAGTTTCTCGAGGTCTGCGTGACTGCGGCCGACCTCGCGGTGGCGCAGGGGCAACCCGGGCGCGTGCTCCCTCCGCTGCGCCTCGCTGCGCGCATGGCACCGCTGCACGAGGGGGTGCACGCGGGTCTCGCCCACGCCTTGGCCGCAGCCGGGCAAGCGGCGGAGGCGCTCTCGTTGTTGCGGACGGTTCGCGCCCGGCTCGCCGAGGAGTTGGGCATCGACCCCGGCCCGGCGCTCGCCGCCGCGTACCAGCTGGTGCTGGAGAAGACGCCGGAGGAGCAGCCGCCCGCGCCACGGCCGCGCTCCCGCTCCGCCGAGTCGTTGATCGGCCGGTCCCACGATCTCGCGGTGCTGCGGCGCACGGTCGAGGCGGCGCTGGCCGGCGAGACGGGCCTCGCGTTGGTGGAGGGTGAGCCGGGCGTCGGTAAGACCCGCCTGCTCGAAGAAGTCGCCGCCGAGGCGCAGCGGTGGGGGGCGCTCGTCGCCTGGGGGCGCTGTCTGGAAGGGGACGTCGCGCCGGCGATGTGGCCGTGGACGCAGGCGATCGGCGGGGTCGTCGACGCTCTGCCCCCGGCGGCGCAGGAACAGTGGCGGGCCGGCGAGCTCGGGCCCTTGATCGGACCATCTGATGGCGACCCAGCGGTGCCGATGGGCAGCCGGTTCCGCCTGTTCGAGCAGGCTGTCGCGATCGTCGGCCAGGTGTCGCCGCGGAGGCCGGTGGTGCTCCTGGTCGACGACCTCCAGTGGGCCGACACCGCCTCGCTCGATCTCTTCAGCCATCTGGTCGCGCGGCTGCCACGCGGGACAGCCGTGATCGCCGCACTGCGTTCCTGTGCGCCCCCGCCCGGGCCCGATCTCCGACGGATGCTCGCCGCGGCCAGCCGACTGCCGGTGCACCGCCGGATCCGGCTCGGGCCGCTCAGCGTCTCCGAGGTGGCCGAGCTGGTCCGCCGCGAGACCGGCCAGCACCCGAACTCGCGGACCACGCAGCAGATCGTTGCCCGTACCGGCGGCAATCCGTTCTTCGTCCGGGAGCTGTCCCGGCTGCTCGGCGCTGAGGTCGTCGTCCCGCGGTCCGGGGTGCCGGCCACCGTCCAGGATGTCGTTCGCGGCCGGGTAGCCGTCCTCGCCGACGCGGCCCAGAGCCTGCTGCGGATCGCCGCGCTGATCGGCCGCGAGTTCGAGATCCCGTTGCTGGCCGGCAGCGCCGGCCTCGATGTGGAGACGTGTCTCGGCCGTCTGGAGTCGATGGAGGGGCTCGCCCTCATCGAACCATCGCCCGGAAACCCGTTCTCGTACCGCTTCACGCACGATCTGGTCCGTGAGTCGGTCGCCACGTCCATACCGCCGCCGCAGGCCGCACGCCTGCACTTACGGGTCGCCGACGTTCTCGAGCGGGCGGTCGTGCGGGACGAGACGATGGCCGAGCGCCTCGCGTACCACCTGTGGTCGGCCGGCCCGATCGCGGACCCGGCGCGAACCGTGGCCATCCTGATCCGCGCCGGCCGTTGCGCCGCTGCCAAAGCGGCATGCGATGCCGCGGCGCACCACTTGCGGAAGGGCGCCCGGGTGGCTCGCGCGGCGGGTCTTGCGGACCTCGAGCTGTCCGCGCTGTCGCTGCTGACCGCGGTGGACGGTATGCGGGAGGGCTATTACGGTGCGGCCCAGCAACCGCTGGAACGGGCCGAGGAGCTGGCCCGCCAGCTCGGTCGGGAACGGGACGCCGCCGACTTTCTCTTCTCCCGCTGGGTCACGCACGCGCAGGGCATCGAACTCGACCGCGCGGGCCGGCTGGCGGCCCGGCTGCTCGAAGCGGGCGAGGCGTCCACAGACCCCATCCGCCAGGTGTACGGCCGGTACGCCTGGGGCATCCACCAGTGGGAGATCGGCAACATCGGCGAGGCGTACCGGTACCTGAACCGCACCCACTCCACCGTGCTGGACGCCGTGGCCGACGGCACGGCCGACCAGCTCCGGCGCGACCTGCGGATGCTCGGGCCCGTCATGCTCGCGCTGATGACCGCGCTGCACGGCGACGTCACCGCGGCGCGGGCGCTGCTCGACACCATCGAGTCGGCCATCGGCGACGAACCGTACGTGATCACGGTGTGGGCCGCGTTCACCGTCACGGTCGCCGCACTCGCCGGCGACCCGGCGTGGGCCTTGCGCGTCGCGCACCGCGGGATCGCCGTCGACCCCGACTTCTCGTTCGGCTACTTCGGCGGCTACCAGCGGCTGGCCCAGTGCTGGGGGAGGGCCGTGACCGGCCAGGACCCGACCGGCGCCGCGGTGGAAGCAGAACGGATCATCGCCGCGACGTTGGCCGAGCCGCCACGCTCCGGCCTGGCGACCTGGTACGGCCTGCTCGGCGAGATGTGGCTCGCGGCGGACAAGCTCGACGAGGCCGCCGCGGCTATCGACCGGGCGGATTCGCTGTTGGACACACACGGGGAGCGCTACGCCGAGGGCCTGCTGCTCCTGCTGAGGGCGCGGGTGATGAAGGCCCGCGGCGAGCCGATCCCGCGCGTCCGAGCGGCAACCGAGCGCGCACGTGCGCTGTCCATCGAGCGCGAGGCCCATCTGTTCGCCCAGCGTGCGGACGACCTGCTGGCCGCGCTGGCTGACCGGCGGCCATGACCTGCGAATGTTCCTTGCGTCCCTGCCACCGCATCCCGGGCCCCAGCGCTGGTGCGGGCCCCGGCGCGACGGTAACCCCGCTACCGCGCGCGGGAGGTCTTCGTGGCGCCGGCTGGGCGCCCAACGCCAGCCCGCCGGCGGCGGATCCGCAGTTGCCCGGAGAGCGGCCGCACGTCCGAATTGGTCGGTAGGATAAAGGGCGATTTCTACCTGTTGTCCGGGGGCTGGTAGCCGTGAACGAGCGTTGTCCGAGCCAGTCGCCGCGGCAGGGCGGCGAATGCTCGGATTCAGGTTCAGCTCACGCGCGGTCCCCGTCGTGACGGGGACACCCGAGCAGAGCATTTCACCGCCGGTTACCCGGAAACCAGAGTTCTGGGCTCTGCTGGCCTGGGCCGGCCTCTTAGGCGTGTCCGGCGCGTTCGCCGCGCTGGTCTTCGTCGGGGTGATCACGCTCGGAGGCAGGTGGTACAGCGACTCCGACCCTGGCTGGTTCGGCGGACATTGGTGGTGGGTGGCGGTCGGCGCGGCAGCGGGCGCGGCGGTCGGCGTGGCGCGCCGCCTGACCGGTCTGCCCTGGACGACTCCCGGCTTGTTCGCTGACCTGCAGACCGAGCACGTGAACGCGCGCCTGGTGCCCGGAATCGCGGCCGTCTCCGCGGTATCGCTGATCGGTGGGGCCAGCCTCGGACCGGAGAAGGCGCTGGGTTCGATGGGTGGCGGCCTGGGCAGCTGGATCGCTGCCAGGAGGGGGTTCAAGGCCGAGGACGGTCAGGTGAACACCCTGGCCGGCTTCGCGGGTGCGTACGGCGGGCTGTTCTCGAGCACCGTGATCGTCGTCATGCTGATCATGGAGATCGCCCGCCCGGGCGGCAAGCGGTTCACCACGGCCCTGGCCGCGCAGATCGTCGCGCCGAGCGTCTCCTTCGGGATCTACTTCGCCATCGCCGGTGCCGTCTTCCTGGGCAACTACAAGGTGCCGCAGTTCGATTTCAAGAGCTGGCAACTGCTCGCCGCGATCCCGCTCGGCCTGTTCGCCGCGTTGGTGGTGATTGTGCTGGTGGGATTCACGCGGGGGGCTGCACGGGCGTTCGGCCGGCTGAAGGTCCCGGACATCGCCAAGTCAGTGACAGGCGGAGTGATCTTCGGGGTCGTCGGCGTGGTCTTGCCGCTGTCCATGTTCAGCGGTGCGGACCAACTCAAGACCGTCCTGAGCCACGAGGCGACTCTCGGCCTCGGCGTGGTCAGCGCCACGCTCATCGCGAAGATGCTCACCTTCGGCGTCAGCCAAGGGAGCGGCTTCGTGGGCGGTCCCATCTTCCCGTCGCTGTTCATCGGCGGAACGGCCGGCGTCATCGTCCATCACGTCATCCCCGGTGTGCCGCTGGGATTGGCGTTCGCCTGCCTGCTGGCGGCCGTTCCGGGGGCGCTGGCGGCGGCGCCGTTCGCGATGGTCCTCACCGCCGCGTTCCTGACCCAGGTCGGTGCGCTGCAAACCGCACCCGTTCTCATCGCCGTGGTCACCGCCTACCTCACGATGGAAGGCGTGAAATACTTTCTGGCCAGCCGGAAGCAGGCCCGCACAGCCGGCGCGAAGTCGGAGGGCTGAGCCGGCCGCGGCTGCCGGCATCACAGAACCTCGGCGAGTACGTCCTCCCACCTGACAGTGTCGTCATTGGACAACGCCAGCCACGCCGGCGCCGCCGGGCAGCCAGGCGACGAGGGACTTGTAGCCCGGGTTGTCGCCGGTGTGCAGTGCGGCGGGTCGGCCGTCGAAGGTGCCGACGAAGTGGCCATAGCCGTAGCCCGTTATCTCCAGCCGGCCGTCGGGGCTTCGGTCCGGTTCGTCGAACGTCACGTGCGGGGTGCGCATCAGGGCCAGCGAGGCCGGCGAGACCAGCGTGCCGTCCTCCACCGCGCGGGCGTACACGATGAGGTCTTCGGTCGTGGAGAACATGTCGCCCGCGCCGATCATCGACCGCAGGTCCCACGGCGCGACGGGCTCACCGGCGTGATGGCCCGGCGCGATGTTCGGGGGAGTGAAGCCGTTGCCGGTGGCGGCGAGGCTGAGCGGTCGCAGGATCTTCTCGGCGATCAGGTCCGGGTACGGGCGACCTGCGGCGCGCTCGATGACCACGCCGGCGAGGAGGAAGGCCGGACTGGAGTAGTGGAAGCGGGTGCCCGGCTCGAACAGGAGCGGCGCCCGCAGGACCAGCCCCAGCCATTCGTCCCGGGTCGCCGGTGTGTGTGGGTCCATGCCGGGCACGTCCGCCCAGTGGCCGATCCCGGTGGAGTTGCTGAGCACGTGATGCAACGCGATGCGTTGCCAGGTTTTCGGCGCCTCGGGCACCAGATGGCGCAACGGCTGGCGGAGGTCGAGCCGCCCGTCCGCGACCAGCATCATCGCCAGGGTCGAGGCGAAGTTCTTGCTCACCGAGGCGATCTGGAAGGGCGTCGCGGGCGTGCATCCACCGCCGGTGTGGGTGGTGACCGGCTTTCCGTGTCGCGTGACGGTGACGACTCCTGAGAAGTCTTCGAGCATGCGGCTGATGCTAGAGGGCCCATCCCGGCGGGGACCGCCCTGACGGCGACGCCGGGCCGTCGAGCGTCACCCGACGGCTTGTTGTTGATGGCGATGGCCGAGGGACTGGCGCGGTGATTCTGACGCGAACGGCGGCTTGGTCATGGCTACCTCGCGGTGTCGACCAGGTCGACCGCCGTGCTGTTCTAGGTTGGAGGTGGCGTGACCTGTGCGTACGTGCCAGACGTCGCAAGGAGGAGCCGGTATGGCCACGATTCACCTTCACCAGTCCACGACGGCGACGCCCGAGCAGTTCGTCGCCGCATTGACCGACTTCGGGCCTGGGCGGTCGGAGATCTTCAGCCGCAGCGCCGACGGATATCTCAAGGTGCACGAGCGGGGCGCCGATCACGCTGACGTCACCGAGGGCTCTGGCGGCATCTGGGAACGCATGCACTACGACTGGTCCGATGTGAACCATGTCGTGGTCACCACCACGGATTCCAACAGGTGGGGTGGCAAATCGGGCTTCACGTACACGCTGAGCCCGCAGCCCGACGGAACGACCACTGTGGACCTCATCGAGGTGCGCGACGGCAAGAACTTCAAGGGGCGCGCGCTCGGCTTCGTGATCGGTTTCATCGGCCACCGGGTGCTGGGCAAGGAACTTGCACGTGCCGTCAAGGCCATCGAGGCCCGCAACGACCACGACCCGGACGAAGGGATCACCCGCGAACGCGGATGATCGTCTTGCCGTTGATTCTCTCGGTCGGGTTGAAGGCATCGACAGCATCATCGAGGGCCGCGACCTGGCCGATGTTCGGCCGCAGCCGTCCGTCCCGCACCCGCCGGGCGATCTCACCCAGCTGCGCGCGATCGGACACGACAACGAAGTCGATCGCCAGACCGTCGGCCGGCCGTGCCGCTGGCGGACCGGCGACGGTCACCAGGGTTCCTCCGCCGCGAACCAGACCCGCGGACCGGCTTCCGATGTCGCCGCCGAAGACGTCGAACACCAGATCGACCCCGCCGACGCCGTCCAGCGCGTCGTTCTCGAGGTCGACGAACTCGTGCGCGCCGTAGTCGAGGGCCGTCTGACGGTGGGCGGCGCGGCCGGTGCCGATGACGTAGGCGCCGGCCTCCCGTGCGAGCTGTGTCGCCATCGAACCGACCGCGCCGGCCGCGCCGTGCACGAGAACACTCTGACCCGCCCCGAGATGGCCGTGTTCGAACAGTCCTTGCCAGGCGGTCAAGCCGGTCATCGCGACGCTCGCGCCCACGGTGGGGTCGACGTCGCCGGGTAGCGGTGCAAGGTTGCGCGCCTCGACGACGACGTACTCCGCGAGTGTGCCGTCGCGGGTCCAGTCGGTGAGGCCGAACACCCGTTGTCCCACCGACAGCCCTGTTGCTCCGTAGCTGAGAGCTGTGACGACACCGGCCATCTCGTGGCCGGGGATCGACGGTGTCCGGTCACGGCCGCGGCGATCGACCCACGTCGAGGGCCACTCCAGCTCGTTCCCGGTGAATCCCGACGCATGAACGGCAACGACGACATCGCCGTAGTTGGCGCCCTCGAGACTGCCGAGCAACGCCACGTCGGGGCCGGGCCGTTCCGTCAGTGTCATCCCCGCCGTGCCCGCGGCCCGGTCCGTCACCACGATCGCCTTCATCTGACTACCCTTTCAGCAACGGTCCTCGCCTGCGTCGACATGGCTCCATCGCGGCTTGTTCAGGCGGGCTGTCGCACGGCCGTTCCGAAGTTGTTGTCGATCATGTACCGCCAGATTCCGTCCGCGCCGCGGTGCACGACGTCGCAGGCCGAGCCTCCGACGTCCACCTGCTCGCCGTTGCGACCCGTGCCGGCAATTGACCAGTCCAGCACGATCTCGGCGATATCGCCGGCGACGAACACATGGCGAGCCTTGGCCTTCAAAGGCAGGCCGTGCTGGAGATCGGGCTCGAGTTGAGCGGCGATCTCGGTATGACCACTGACGGTCCGCCCGTCCTTCTTGACGAGCACCGCCTCCTGCTCGTACAGGCCCAACATCGCGCTGACCGTGCCGGAGTTGAACCGCTCAACCAGCGACGGAACGACGCCTTCGGGTTCGGTCGGGAGAGAATAGGAATCGGACATCTCGGCTTCCTGTTCGTGTTGGTTGCCGTTGTTAACTGGACTAACTCGTCCAGTGTAGCAAGCGTTGTTCGGTGGATGCTCGTGTTGATGCTGCGGAGGAGATACGCCTGCGCGGGCGACGCCGATGGCCCCAGTCCAGAAAGCATCGACGGTTGACTCGTTCTATAGAGACCATATGGTCCACTTGAGGCCCGGATGGCAACACGCGCCCGCGAGTACGGGACAGATCCTGCGCCGGTCGATCGCCACGGAACGGACCAAGTAGCCCAGGACGGACTCGGTCTCCAGATGTCCCGCGAGCTCCGGATGGACCCCAAAGTCCCATCTTTATGGATGGTCCAGCGCGCCGATGGGTAGACTGCACAAGTGGGCGACGAGCAGGTGGTTGCACCGGCGAAACAGCGAAGGATCAGCCAGCGGGGGCTCGCGACGCGAGAGCGGATCCTCGAGGCGGCGAACCGGCTGATGCTCGTGCGTGGAGTGAACGCGACGACCCTCGACGACGTCCGCGAGGCAAGCCAGACGAGCAAGTCTCAGCTTTACCAACACTTCGCCGACAAGCAGGAGCTCGTGCGCGCGCTGGTCAAGTATCGCGGCGCGCTGGTGCTTGCGCGCGAGCGCGGAGGGCTCGAACGTCTGAGGTCGTTCTCAGGGCTGGTCCGGTGGCGCAACGCGCTGGTCCAGGCCAACTCGCTGAACAACGGCAGATACGGGTGTGGCCTCGGGTCGATGGCCAATGAGCTGTCCGATCAGGATGAGCAGGCTCGATCGATGCTGTCGGAGACGTTCGCGACATGGGAAAAGCTGATCAGTGATGGCCTGCACCGGATGCGGGACAGCGGCGCACTGCGCCAGGACGCCGACCCGGAGAAGCTGGCAACGGGATTGATGGCGGCTCTGCAAGGCGGCTACCTGCTGGCGAACGCCGCACATGATGTGGCACCCATGGAAGTCGCGCTGGACATGGCGCTGGAACACATCAAGTCGTTCCTCGTGGAGCCGTCCAACGAGCCGACCCGTTGATGTAAGGCGAGGTCGGTTAACTGGACTATTTAGTCCGCTAAGGCTAGCGTAGCCGCAGCCCCCTGTTCAGCGTGCGGCTGCGCTGCTGCGTCCGGGTGGCCAGACCGTCACCACCAGGATCTACAAGAGAAGGAGCGGCTGATGGAACCCGATCGGGATCGTGTCGTCGCATCCGCCCGAGCCGTCCTTCCGGCCACCGAGCGCCGGCGCACGGACATGACCACCCGCGGCTTCACCCTCGTCGCCGATGAACCGCACAACGGCGCAGTCGGCGAAGGTCCGACGCCGACGGAGTACCTGCTGATGGCCCTCGCGTCGTGCACCGCGCAGACGCTGCGGCAGTACGTCGACTACAAGTACGACACCGCCGGCGACATCACCGTCGAGATCGACTACCACGAACCCGTGCGGGAGGGCGAGGAGCGTTACCTGCGGCGCACGATCACGCTGAGCGAAGAACCTGACCCCGACGACTTGAAGGTGATGCATGAGATTGCCGAGAGGTCCCCGGTGACCCTGCTGATTCAGTTCGCATGGAGCGTACGGACCGAGTTCGTCGGACCACGCTGACGCCCGCACGGGTCCGCACGCATGCGTAGGCGGAAAGGGCCACGGTCCCGGCTAGGGGTTGGCAGGATGCGGAGAGGGACGAAAAGCAGAAAAGGGACGGCAATGTCTGCGCCTGAAAGCCGAGACAGGGACCACTGGGACGTCATCGTCGTCGGCGGTGGTCAGGCCGGGGAGACGGCCGCTCAGTACGCCAGCCAGTTCTCCGGCCTCGCGACGGTTCTTGTGGAAGAGGACCTGATCGGCGGCGAATGCGAGTACTGGGCGTGCCGGCCGAGCAAGGCGCTGCTCCTGCCGGTCGAGGCGCAGAGCCTGGGCCGGGACCTGCCCGGCGTACGCGAGATGATCGCGGGCCGGTCACTGGACGTGGCGGCGGTCCTGGCCCGACGCGACGACATCGCCTTCCACTACGCCGACCCGCAGGAAGTCGAGTTTCTCAAGATTAACAACATCGACCTCGTACGCGGACGCGGTCGGCTGGCGGGGGAGAAGACCGTCTCCGTGACCGCGCGCGACGGAACCGTGCGGACGATCACCGCCGGCCACGCGGTGATCCTCGCGACGGGCAGCTCGGCGTTCGTACCGCCGATCGAGGGTCTCGCCGGGGCGTTCCCGTGGACCTCCCGGGACGTCACGGCCCTGCGCGAGGTCCCGGGCCGGGTCGTGGTCGTCGGTGGCGGCCCGGTCGCCTGCGAGTCGGTCACCTGGCTGCGCGCCCTGGGCGCGAAGGAGGTGACGCTCGTCCACCGCGGCCCGCGACTGCTGACGACGATGGAACCCTTCGCCGGCGACTTCGCGCTGCGTCACTTCGCCGACGCCGGAATCACGGTCCGGCTCAACACGAACGCCGTTCGGTTCAACCGGCAGCGGGCGCGGGATTCGGGCGTCGGCCACATCCACGGCGGGACGGTGACCGTCACCCTCGACGACGGCGACCAGATCGAGGCCGACGAGCTGGTGGTCGCGGTCGGCCGCCGCGGCGGCACCGACGACATCGGGCTCGAAACGGTCGGCGTCGAAACCGCGCACGGATACGTCGACGTCGACGACCAACTGCGGGTCGTCGGCACCGACTGGCTCTACGCCACCGGCGACCTGACCGGCCGGGCGCTGCTCACCCACATGGCCAAGTACCAGGCGCGGATCGCCGGCGAGGCCATCACGGCCCGGGCGCTGGGCAGGTCCTTGACCGACCCGCCCTTCGACGGCCTGACCACGGCCGAGTGGGCGCGGGCGTCCGCGTCCAGGTAGAAGTTCGGGCGCTGGTCGGCCTCGTGGTAGTACCG
>NZ_JBFAIU010000221.1:0-12827 GCF_040654855.1 Asanoa sp. NPDC050611 | reverse complement strand
TCCGAGGTGCAGTCCGGTGAGTTCGCCCGCGAGTGGATCGCCGAGGACGACAATGGGCGTCCCAACTTCACCAAGTGGCGTCAGGAAGGCGCGGCCAAGGGGTGGTACGACGAGTCGTACGTCGCCGCGCACACCCTCGGGTTCGCGGAGCTCGCCCGGACCGTCGACGCGTACCCGCCGGAGCGGGTGGCGGAGATCTGCGCGGTCGAGGTCCGTGACGTGCACCGCGCCGCCGAGCTGCTCGGCGGCGCCCGCCGGCTGCTCTCCACCGTCCTGCAGGGCTTCTACCAGTCCAACCAGGCGACCGCGGCGGCCTGCCAGGTCAACAACCTGCACCTGATCCGCGGGATGATCGGGCAGCCGGGCGCCGGCGTGCTGCAGATGAACGGCCAGCCCACCGCGCAGAACAACCGCGAGTGCGGCGCCGACGGCGACCTGCCCGGCTTCCGCAACTGGGCGAACCCGGAGCACGTCGCGCAGCTCGCGAAGCTGTGGAACGTCGAAGCGCGGATCATCCCGACCTGGTCGCCGCCCACCCACGCGATGCAGATCTTCCGGTACGCCGAGCAGGGCTCCATCCAGTTCCTCTGGGTCAGCGCCACGAACCCGGCGGTCAGCCTCCCCGACCTGGGCCGGATCCGCGACATCCTCGCGCGGGAAGGGCTCTTCCTGGTCGTGCAGGACCTGTTCCTGACCGAGACCGCGCGGTTCGCCGACGTGGTGCTGCCGGCGGCCACCTGGGGCGAGAAAACCGGGACGTTCACGAACGCCGACCGCACCGTGCACCTCGCGGAGCGGGCCGTCGACCCGCCCGGCGAGGCCCGGCCGGACCTCGACATCTTCCTCGACTACGCGCGCCGCATGGACTTCCGGGACCGGGACGGCCGGCCGCTGCTGCCGTGGCGTACCCCCGAAGAGGTCTTCGACGCCTGGCGCGAGTGCTCCCGCGGCCGCCCGTGCGACTACAGCGCGCTGACCTACGCGAAGCTGCGCGGTGGCAGTGGCGTGCAGTGGCCGTGCACCGACGCGGCGCCGGACGGCACGGAACGCCTCTACACCGACGGCGCGTTCAACACCGATCCCGACTACTGCGAGACGTACGGACAGGACCTGCTGACCGGCGCCGAGTTCACCGCCGAGCAGTACCGCGCCAAGCAACCGGGCGGCCGGGCGTTCCTGCATCCCGCCGGCTTCCAGCCGTCGGCGGAGACACCGAACGACGACTATCCGTTGCAACTCACCACCGGGCGAACGGTCTATCACTTCCACACGCGGACCAAGACGGCGCGCGCGCCCGAGCTCAACGCCGCGGCACCGGACGTCTGGGTGGAGCTGCACCCGTCCGACGCCGGCCCGGCCGGGATCGCGGAGGGCACGATCGTCCGGATCGAGTCGCCGCGCGGGGCCGTGACCGCGCCGGCCCGGCTGACCGGCGTACGGCCGGGCGTGGTGTTCATCCCGTTCCACTACGGGTGGTGGGACACCGGCGCGGAGCCGGACGGGCGCGCGGCCAACGAGCTGACCCTGACCGCGTGGGATCCGGTGTCGAAACAGCCGCTGTTCAAGTCGGGCGCGGTGCGGGTCACCCGGACGGAGGGCTGAGATGCACGTGGCGCACTATCTGGGCCTGCTGCACCGGGCGGAGGCCAACCTCGCCGACGCGTACCGCCAGGTGGGGCAGGCGCACGCGGCGGAGGCCGACGTGTTCCACATCGCCGGACGCCTGGCCGCCCAGTGCGACACCCACGTCGAGCGGCTCGCGCCGTTCGTCGAGCGCTACTCGGAGGAGGCGCCGGGTGAGCCCGAGCGGTTGCACGCCGAGCTGTTCGCGGGCGCCCGGTCGGGCGGGCTGGGCCTGCTCCGCGACCTGCACGACCTCTACCTGATGGCGTCGTACGCCGACATCACCTGGACGATGCTCGGCCAGGCGGCCGCCGGCCTGCGCGACGACGACCTCGCCGCGGCGGTCACGGCGTGCGAGGGGGAGACCGCCACGCAGCTGCTGTGGCTGCGCACCCGCATGAAGGCCGCCGCGCCCCAGGCCCTCGTCGTGGCCTAGGGCGCGGCGTGGCCCCGCTCAGGCGGTCAGCGCGTCGATCGCCTTCTTCAGGGCGCCCGGCGACGTCGGCCGCCGCGGCGCCTTCTCCTTCAGCTCGAGCATCCGCTCGCCGATCTCCTGGAGCTTCGCGCGCCCGAGACCCTCGCGGACCTTCGGGAACCACTCCTGCTCCTCTTCCTCGATGTGGTGCGTGACGTTCTCGATGAGCACGGTCGTCTTGGCCTCGAACCGCTCGTCGTCGGGCGACATCGACGCCAGCTCGATGCAGAGCACGTCGGCCACGTGGTGCTCCTCGTAGGACTCGAGCACGTCGTCCTCGAGGTCGGGGAGCAGCTGCCGGGTCTCGGGATACATGCCCTCGTTCTCGATGTACGTGTGCACGGTCAGCTCTTCGATGATCTTGTTGACCAGGTCGCCCCGTTGCTTGGGCGTGCTGGCCGACTGGAACTCCCGGAACAGCCTCTTGATCTCCTTGTGATCCTGCTTGAGCAGCACGATCGCGTCCGTCGACATGGGATCCTCCAGGTGGGTGAGCGCGGAACCACGCCTTACCCCTTGGCGTGCCCGACAAACGCGGAGGGCGACCCCCGCGGGGGCCGCCCTCCGGATCGTTCAGGCCAGGCAGGTCACCTGGACCGAGGCGCGGAACAGATGGCCGAAGTACGGGTCGGTCCAGGTCTCGAAGATCGCGGGCGGCTCGACGAGCGTGCACTCGCCGTAGAAGCCCATGGACTGTGCCGAGTTGCGGGCGTCGTCGAGCGCGCCGTCGATCGCGTTCTGTGCGGTCAGCCCGCGGCTCGCGCCGCAGAAGACCGGGCACGCGGCCGCCGGTGACGCGGCCAGTGCGACCGCCGCCAGTGCGCCGGCCGCGACGGTCAGGCCCCGGATCAGCTTCATCGATCACTCCTTCCCGCGGGAACGTGCTCTTTGCCGCGGGCACGGATCGACGTGCGCCCTGGTTCAGGCCTCTTTCGGCGTCAGGACGAAAACCGGGATGACCCGGTCGGTCTTCGTCTGGTACGAGTCGTAGTCCGGCCACGTCGCGGTCGCCCGCTTCCACCAGACCGCGCGCTCCTCGCCGGTCACCTCACGCGCCGTGTAGTCCTTGCGCACCGCGCCGTCCTGCAGCTCGACGTGCGGGTGCGCGACGAGGTTGTGGTACCAGTACGGGTGCTTCGGCGCGCCGCCCTGCGAGGCGACGACCGCGTACTCGCCGTCGTGCTCGATCCGCATCAGCGGGGTCTTGCGGATCTTGCCGGACTTCGCGCCGAGCGAGGTCAGCAGGATGATCGGACGGCCACGCAGCGTGTTGGCTTCAGCGCCGTCCGTGCTCTCGAACAGTTCGGCCTGCTCGCGGGCCCAGTCGGTGGGGCTAGGGGCGTACTCACCGTTGAGGGGCACGGTGTCTCCTTCTGTTGCTATGGGGGTGACGCGAAGCTATCTCGATTTCGCCGTCACCCACCAGCCGCCTCGACGACGATGGCCAGGCACATCTCGTCGGCGGTCCCCTCGCCCCACACCACGTAGCGGGGTGGCAGCTTGCGCAGCGCCGGCAGCTGCCCGCGCAGCCCGGCGTCATGGGTGCAGGTCACCTTGTACGTGTCGCCCGGCTCGACGGTCACGCCGGCGCCGACCGGACGCACCGCCTGGTCGTCGAAGTCGAACGCCGGCAGGTCGAGCAGCGTGCGGGCGCCCGGGCCACCGGGGTTGAGCTCGACCTTGATCGACCGCCCGAGCAGGTGCATGTGCCCGCCGACGCCGTAGAGGGTGGCGGACCGGGTCACCCGGCGGGTGCAGGACTGGGTCCGCCCGGGCTCGTGCGTGCCGGCGCAGAACCGGCGCAGGCCCGCCACCATGTCGCCGGCCTGCGGACCGAACCGGCGCACGACGTCGGCGACCGCCCGGTCCCGGTCGCACAGCTCGCCCCGCTCGCCCGCCGCGCACGGCAGCTCGACCGGCGCCGGCAGCAGCGTGGTGCGCAGCGGGGTCAGGTCGCCGCCGGCCAGGCGCAGCCGGATGCCCGAGCGGTCGGACCCGCCGGGCGCGCCGCCGGTGGCCAGCAGGCTGTAGTGGATCTGCATGACCAGCAGGCTGCCCGGGCCCAGCTCGAACCCGAGCCCGGCCGGATAGATCGTCTCGCCGCCGCCCGGCGCCCAGCTCGCCACCCAGGACGGGTCGTCGCCGATGCCGGCGTCGCCGAAGCACTGCCAGCCGTCGCCGTCGGTGGCAGCGTCGTGTGCGCGGACGCGGTCGGCCTCCTCCGGCGGGATGCGGAAGAAGATCGCGTGGTGCACGATCGCGCGGTTCTGCGGGCGGAACTGGCTGCCGGTCAGGAAGGCGCGGTCGGTGAGCCCGGGGTCGACCACGAAGCAGCGGTACTCGTCGGCGTCGTCGCCGGGCGGGTCGGGCGTGAACGGCCGGTCGAGCCCGGTGTCGACGAACCGCTCGCCCGTGCGCAGCGGCTGGGGCGGCGGGGTGCTGGTCGCGGCATGGTTACCGTGTGCCGGGGGCGTCGTCGGCTCGGCCCGCGGCGCCGGTGCGCCGGCTTCACCGCAGGACGTGATCGCCAGCGCACCGACGGTGAGAACGGCTAAGAGCGACAAACGCCGGAACATGCATCGCAAGGTACCGCTTTCGGGTGCAACCACGCTCGCCCGTGCCACGTAAGTAAGGCGTACACGGGGCGAAGGGAGTGGCCGGTGCGCGACGCACCAAGTTTCGACGAGTTCTACCGGACCACCGCGGCGCGGACGCTGCGGTACGCGGTCGCGGTCATCGGCGACCACGGCGAGGCACAGGACGCGGTCCAGGAGGCGTACGCCCGGGCCTGGCGCCGGTGGGAGGACGTCGCCGGCCATCCGGCGCCGGAGGCCTGGGTGCGGCTGGTGGTGCACCGGCTCGGCACCGACCGGTGGCGGCGGCTCGGCGGACTGGCCGGCGCGTTGCGCCGCACCGGGCCGCCACCCCACGCGCCGCCACCGAGCGAGAACACGGTGCTGCTCGTGGCGGCACTGCGCCGGCTACCCGCCAACCACCGCAGGGCGCTGGCCCTGCACTACCTGTGCGACCAGTCGGTCGAGCAGATCGCGGCCGAGACCGGTGCCGCGGCCAACACGGTGAAGTCGTGGCTCGCCCGCGGGCGGGAACGGCTCGCGGCGCAGCTCGCCGGCGCCGAGATGGACCTGGGGGTGCATGATGCGTGACCTCGAGAGCTGGTTCGGGGAACTGGCCAGGGACGTGGACGGCCGCGGGCTGGCCGGACCGGCCGACGTGCGCCGGGCGGCGGACCGGCGGGCACGCAGGCGCGGTGCGTACACCGCGGGCGCGGCGGCCTTCGCGGCCGCGGCCGTCGGAGTGGGCGTCGTGACCGTGCCGGCGTCGCAGCCCGGACCCGTGGACCCGACGCCCACGGCCGCGCCGACGCCGACGTCCTCGGCCACGCCTCCCGCCACGCCTTCGGCCACCCCGAGCGCGCCACCGCCGACGACGCCGTCGAACCCGCCGGCGCGGCCGGTCACCTCGATCCCGGCCCGGGCGTTCTTCGCGCTGCCGGCCGACCGGCGCATCGACGGCCTGCCGCCCGCGCCGCTGGACGACGACACGCTCACCGGGTTCTGCACGGACCCGCTCGCCGACGACGACAGCGTCACCGCGCGGCGGTCCCAGCAGACCACCCATCAGGGGCCGGACGCGCCCGCGGGCTCCGTACCGCGCGGCACGGTCAAGCAGATGGTCATGGCCTACCGGCCGGGCGGCGCGAGCGCGGCCATGGACCGGGTGCGCGCCGAGTCCCTGGACTGTGCGGAGTTCACGGTCGGGTCGACGACGTACGGCCTGGAGATGCTCAAGCCACCACCGGCGTACGGCGACGAGGTCGTGCACGTGGCCGTGCACTGGCAGGCGCGCTACAACCCGGACGGGGACCCGTTCCCGCATACCGACCAGGTCCTGGTCATCCGGGTCGGCGACATCGTCACGGTGGTCCGCGACAACGTCTGGGAGGGCGGCCAGGCCAAGCAGGCCGACGTCCGCCTGTTCGGAGAGCTGGCCGTGGCGGCCATCGAGCGGTGGCGCTGACGCCGTAATGCGATTGCGGGGCCCGATCGCCGGTCGACATGATCGGCCGGTGATCGGGCCCGCGTGGACGCTCTTCGATCGGGTCGCCGCCGACTACGACGGCGTCCTGCCGTTCTTCGCCGACTTCGGCCGGGCGATCGTCGACGCCGTCGACCCGCCGGCCGGCTGCCGGTTCCTGGACCTGGGCGCCGGCCGCGGCGCGCTCACCGGTCCGGCGCTGGCCCGCGGCTGCCGGGTCACGGCCGTCGACGCCGCACCCGCGATGTGCACCCGGCTCCGCGCCGACCATCCCGGTGCCGAGGTGCATGTCATGGACGCCCAGGCGCTCGACCTGCCGGCGGGTGGCTACGACGTCGTCGCGGCGTCGTTCGTCATCCACGTGCTGGACGACCCGGCGGCCGGGGTCGCGGAGGCCTACCGGGTCCTCGCACCGGGCGGGCGGTTCGCGTTCACGGGCGGCAGCGCCCGCGGCGGCACCGGACCCGACCTGCCGGCACCGTCGCTGGGCACCCGCATGGACGCGCTGTTCATGGAGTTCGCCACCCACCTGCCGCCGGGCGGGAGCATGGGCCGGCCGGTCGACGCGGCCGACCTGCTGGCGGAGGCCGGTTTCGTCGACCTACGCGAGGACCACGCCGCCGTGGCGGTCACCGTCGCCGACAACGGGACGCTGTGGCGGTGGATACTGACCCACGGCTACCGCGCGTTCGTCGAGGACCTGCCGGCCGACCGCCGCGCCGAGTTCCGCCAACGGGTGCTCGCCCTGCCCACGGACGACCGCGTCCTGCGCCGGGTCACCCCCGTCTGGTCGGGCCGCAAGCCCGCCTGACCCCGGTTCACGTCGGCGACCATCCCCCGCGAGAGCTATCCGCATTGCTTGCTCGCGGGTGATTCGGGGCCGCTGCCCGAATTCCTAGCGTGAATGACATGGACAACACGCTTACCGGACCGGTCCAGCGATCGCCGTGGATCTGGATGACCGTCGGCCTCGTCGGCATCGCGCTGGTCTCCGGCCTCAACGCGGCCGGTTCGGGCATCCTCGCCATCGTCGCGGCGGCGCTGGCCGTCATCGTCTACAAGGTGGTCATGCGCCACGTCGCCCGCCGCCCGGCGCCGGAGGTGGCCAGGCGGGGTGCCGGGGCCGAGGCCCTGCGCGGTGCCGGGCTCGGCGTGGGCTTCGTCCTCGCTTCGACGGCGCTCATCGCCGTCTTCGGCGGCTATTCGTTCACCTGGTCCGGCAACGGTCTGTGGTCCGTACTCGGTTCGGTGCTGATCGTCGGCGTCGGCGCCGCGATCACGGAGGAGCTGATGTTCCGTGGGCTGGCGCTGCAAGGGCTGGAGCGCCTGTTCGGCAGCCGCGCCGCGCTGGTGGCGACCTCACTGTTCTTCGGGGCCGCGCACCTGTTCAACCCCGGCGCGAGCCTGTGGAGCGCCCTGGCGATCGCCGTCGAAGCCGGCCTGCTCCTGGGTGCGGCGTTCCTGTGGCGGCGCAGCATCTGGTTCGTCGTCGGCCTGCATTTCGCCTGGAACTCCACCGAGCAGCTGCTGGGCATCCCGGTTTCCGGTAAGCCGGCTGAAGGGTTGCTGACCACGCACGTGAGCGGCCCGTCGATCCTGACCGGCGGCGCGTTCGGGCTGGAGGCCTCGATCATCCCGGTCCTCATTGGTGTGGCTCTGTCGGCGCCGATGCTCGCCGCGGCCGCCGGGCGCGGCGGTATCCTCCGCAAGCAGCGCGCTCGCTGACCTGGCCCCGAAGGGAGAGCGACGTGATATCCCGGCGCGCCCCGCGCGAGTGGTGGGACAGGCAGAGCGGAACGGTCAAGGAGATCCTGGGCGCCGGGGCCGTCACGGTCCTGGCGATCACCCCTGTCCTGGCGGGCCTTGGCACCCAGCTCGGCGACCTGCCTCGCCGTCCGGCCGACCCGCTCAGCGTCGCGCTGGTGCTCGCGCAGACCGTGCCGCTCGTGACGCGCCGGCGGTGGCCGGCGGCCTGCCTGGCGGTTATCGCCATCGCCTTCGCGGTCTACCAGGGGGCCGGTTACCCGGCGACGTTTGCCAGCGCCGGGCTCTTCGTGGCGCTGTACTCGGCAGGCGCGTATCTGACCACCGCACGCCGCGGCACCGCCGGGATCGCGACCGCCGCGTATGCGTTGCTCGCGGTCGTGCTGCGCCAGCTCGGCTCGCCGCTGAGCCTCCTCGACTTCGCCGTCTTCTACCTCAGCCTGGTGGTCGCCTGGCTGGCCGGCGGGGTGGTCCGGCGCTGGCGAGCGCAGGAGGCCGAGCGCCGGCAGCTCGCCGCGCAGGTCGCGGCATCCACCGAACGCGCGCGGATCGCTCGCGAACTGCACGACGTCGTCACCCACCACGTGACCGGCATGGTCGTGCAGGCCGACGCGGCACAGTTCCTGCTGGCGACCACGCCGGACCGCGTGGCCGAAGGCCTCACCGCGATCTCGGCCACCGGCCGCCGGGCCCTGTCAGACCTGCGGTACCTGCTGGGAGTGCTCGAAGCGACGTCATCGGAAGACGACGCAGCCGTCCGCGCGCCCACACTGGGCACCCTGAAGGATCTGGTCGCGGGCGCCCGGCTGTCCGGGCAGCCGGTGGAGCTCACGGAGCACGGTGTGCGCGACCCGCAGCCAGTCGACGTGGAACTCGCGGCGTACCGGGTCGTCCAGGAGGCCCTGACCAACGCCATGCGGCATGCGGCAGGGCGGCCCACCACCGTCGATGTCCACCACACCGCCGAACAGATCGAGGTCGAGATCATGTCGATGCCCGCCGTCCCGCCACCGGTTCGGGGACGGAGCGGGGGGCGCGGCCTTTCCGGGCTGCGTTCACGGGTCGAACTTCTCGGCGGGACGTTCGCGGCCGGGCCGGGCACCGACGGTGCGTTCGTCGTGCGCGCCACGATTCCGGCCCGGCGGGAGAAGCCATGAGCGAGATGCCGATCCGCGTGCTCGTCTGTGACGACCAGGCGCTCGTACGAGCCGGGTATGCCACCATCTTCGCGGCGCAGCCTGACATGCAGGTCGTCGGCGAGGCCGACAACGGGGCCACCGCGGTCGACCTGGCCCGTCGCCTGCACCCCGACGTCGTGGTGATGGACATCCGCATGCCGATCCTCGACGGCATCGAGGCGACCCGCCGCCTGGCCGGGCCGGACGCCACCGCCGGGCCGAAGATCCTCGTCGTCACCACGTTCAATGTGGACTCCTACGTGTACGAGGCACTGCGCGCCGGTGCCAACGGATTCCTCCTCAAGGACGCGCCGCCGGCGGAGCTGGTCAACGGCATCCGCATCGTCGCCCGCGGTGAGGCGCTCATCGCACCGGCGGTCACCCGCCGGCTCATCGGCCACTTCGCCGACCGGCTGCGCCCCGCCGACCCGACATCCTCCGAGCGCGAGGCCATCATCGCCGCCCTGACCGCCCGGGAGCTGGAGGTACTCCGGCGGATCGCCGAGGGCCTGTCCAACGCGGAGATCGCGGCGGCACTGTTCATCACCCCCGAGACCGTAAAAACGTACGTATCGCGGATCTTGGCCAAGCTCGGCCTACGCGACCGCGTCCAAGCCGTCGTCCTGGCCTACCGCGTCAACCTCGGATAAGCCGCGACGCACCGCCTGACCCTCAGACCTCGTGGAACGGCGCCGGCTCAGCCGGGATGCGCTTGGCCATCAGGCAGAACTCGTTGCCTTCCGGATCCTCCAGCACGACCCACGAACCGCCGGACACGATGCCCGACCGACGCGCACCGAGATCGAGCAGCCGCGCCAGCTCCTCCTCCTGGCTCCCGTCGGTGGCGCAGACGTCGAAGTGCAGGCGGTTCTTGACGGTCTTGGGCTCGGGTACGCGGATGAACAGGATGTCGGGACTGACGGTGGCGCCGCGGATCGCCACGCCGGTCTCGTCCCGCGCGAAGATCCGGTAGCCCAGGACGCCGCACCAGAAGCGCGCGAGCACCTCCGGGTCGTTGCAGTCGATCACGATGTCGCCCACGCGGCTGGTCATGCGCGGCAGCATAGGCCCGTCGGATACGGTCCTGGACGTGTCCGCGCGCCTGGGCGTCCTGATCGCCTCGTACTTCGAACCCGAACTGGTGCGGCGGATCGCCGCGGTCGACCCGCGACTCGACGTCGTCTACGAGCCGGACCTCCTGCCCGCGCCGCGCTACGCCGCCGACCACACCGGGTCGCCGCCGCGGCTCGATGCCGCCGCGCAGGACCGGTGGGCGCGGGCGCTCGCGGCCGCCGAGGTGTCGCTGGGCTTCGACTGGCAGGCGCCGGCCGAGCTGCCGACCCGCGCGCCCGGGCTGCGCTGGGTGCAGGCCACCAGCGCGGGCATCGGCGCGTTCGTGCGCGACGCCGGCCTGGAGCGCACCGGGATCACGTTCACCACGGCGGCCGGCATCCACGCGGTCCCGCTGGCCGAGTTCGCGGTGCTGGGCGCGCTGCACTTCGTCAAGGGCGTGCCGGCGTTGCGGGCGCGGCAGGCGGCACACCACTGGGAACGCTTCACCACCGCGCAGCTCGCCGGCCGGACCGTCACGGTGGTCGGGCTCGGCGGGATCGGGCGACAGGTGGTGGCCAGCTTCGCGGCGCTGGGCTGCCGGGTGCTGGGGGTCGGGCGGCCCGGGCGCGCGTACGACATCGGCTCCGTTTCGGGCCTGCACTCCACGGACGACCTCGACGCGCTGCTGCCGCACACCGACGTGCTGGTGGTGTGCACCCCGCTGACGCCCGCGACGGAGGGCCTGATCTCGGCCACCCGGATCGGCCTGCTCAAGCGCGGCGCGATCGTCGTCAACATCGGCCGCGGCCCGATCGTCGACGAGCCGGCGCTGACCGCGGCGCTGCGCGACGGATCGTTGGCGGGCGCGGCGCTCGACGTGTTCGAGACGGAGCCGCTGCCGGCGGATTCGCCGCTCTGGGAGCTCGACAACGTGCTGGTCTCGCCACACTCCGCGGCCACTGTGGACACCGAGAACGCGGCCATCACGGACCTGTTCTGCGACAACCTGCGCCGCTACCTGGACGGGCGGGATCTGCGAAACGTGTACTCGCGGGAGCTTGGCTACTGAATGCCCCGGTTCGGCCCTTGGGGTAGCGCGTATTCACGGGGATGATCTATGGTCGCACAGCTTGATCACAGACTTTCTTAATCCCCTCATAAGGAACCCCATGTCGATGAGGACTGCCCGCCGGCTGCTGGCCGGCGTCGCGGCCGCCGGCGCGTTCGTCGCCGCGAGCGCACTGCCCGCCTACGCGGCGGCGCCGAACCTCCAGATCGAGACGCGTGACGCGCTCGTCGCTCCCGACGGCTACGTCAGCGGGTATGCGTTCGTCTTCAACCCGGACGACGCGCTGAACGGCGTGATCTCGGTCGTGGTCGATTCGTCCGACCTCAAGGGCGCGCACATCGAGTGGAACGACATGTCCACCGAGTGGTTGTGCACCGCCGAGTCCGACACGGTGACGCGGTGCGCGAACGCCGGCGGCGAGTTCGTCAGTGGCGTGTCCCTCGACTACGTCCTCCGCGGCGAGTCGGACGCTCAGGTCGGCGACACCGGGAGCATCAGTTTCACCGCGGAGTTCGGCGGCGCCAAGGCGACCGGGAAGTCGAACGTCACGATCGCCGAGGCGAGCGACCTCTCCACCGGCTCGTTCGAGCAGGGGCCCCCGACGCTGGAGGTCACCGGCGACCCGGGCGGCACCACGAAGGCCAACGCCCCGGTCTCCAACGTCGGTCAGTCCACGGTGGAACGCACCGTCCTGACGATCCAGCCCGACTGGCGCACCCCCTACGCGGGCGACTTCTCCAACTGCGTCTACTACGACAACGCCTTCGCGATCTGCGAGTTCGACCAGGCGCTGGAGCCGGGCAAGAACTACCGGCTCTCCGAGGACATCCCGTACGGCATCGACAAGACCGTTCGCACGGGTTCCGTGCTCAGCACGTACACCGACTGGTGGATCGCGGACGACTTCAAGCTCGTCGAGAAGTCCTGGCTCGACCTCGTCAGCGAGTCCCACCGTGGCACGGGTGAGCCGCTGCGCCTGGAAGAGGTGGCCAACGCCCGGCGCGGGCCGCAGACCGACGTGACCCCGTACGACAGCTGGTGGGAGGTCAAGATCACGGCTGGCGGCGACAACCAGGTCGACATGGCCGCGATCGGCGCCACCGCCTCCGGCGCCGTCGGCGCCACCGTCGACGTGGCGCCGGGCATCAGGAACCTCGGCCCGGCCGCCCTCACGAGCGACGGCGTGCCGCCGGCCAAGCCGGACGTGCTGATCACCATGCCTGAGGGCACGACCGTGGTCGAGGCTTCGTGGGACTGCGCGCCCTACACCGCGGGCGGTGACTGGCCGCCGGCCGACGACGCCGACTGGGGCAAGGGCGGCGCACGCGAGTACGGCTGCTGGGTCTGGGACCTGTACACCGGGTACGACTACCAGTTCGCGTTCAAGGTGAAGATCGACCAGGTGCTCGAGAACGCGGTCGGCACGATCACCACCAAGATCGGCGGTGACCCGAACGCCGGCAACGACAGCGCCGAGATCGTCGTCAACAGCGCGGGCGCGGGCGTGGGTGGCGGCACCGGCGGCGGCGACGGTGGCGGCCTGCCCGTCACCGGCCCGAAGTCGACTATGATCGCCGGCGTCGGCGTGCTGATGGTCGGCGCGGGCGCG
>NZ_JBFAIU010000220.1:0-12839 GCF_040654855.1 Asanoa sp. NPDC050611 | reverse complement strand
CGTGATCGACGCGCTGCGGGCCCGCGGGCTGCAGCCGGGCCGCGACGTCTCGGTGGTCGGCTTCGACGACATCCCGGAGGCGGCCGCGGAGAACCTGACGACGATCAGCCAGCCGGCCGCCGAGCGGGGACGCCGCTCCGGCGAACTTCTCATCGACCCACCCATCGACCCGACCGACCGCACCGTGGTCCTGCCGACCAGCCTGGTCGTCCGCGCGACGACCGGCCCGGCACCATCCTGAAAGGAGCACCACCATGATCGAGCTCGTCGGCTTCGTGACGGCCATGAACCACACGCTGGAGGAGGCCTACTCGGCCCGCCCGGACGCGCCGGTCGTCCCAACGCGAGAACGCGTACAGGGCCGGGGTGACCCGTTCCGCCGCGGCACCGCGGTGCTGCTGCGCCGCATCGCCGACCGGGTGGAGCCCCGCCGGACCCGCCCGTGCTCAACCGCGGCCGTCTGACCGCATAGGCGCCCACGGCCCCGGTGTGGGACAACCCGCTCCGGGCCGTGCGGCCTGGTGGGCGGCGAGCCGCTCGGGCCTTACGGCCTGGTATGGGGCGACCCGCACCGAGCCGGTGTTCGCGCCGAACTAGATCGGTTCAGACTCGCGGCGCGCCGGAGCTTCCGGTGCGCCGCGCTGCGCGGCGACGACCACCGGCTCGCGGTGTTCCGGCTCCTCGTCGAGCATCGTGGCCTCGTCGAAGGGGTCCTCGCCCCGCAGGACCGCGTGGGCGCGGTCCTTGTCCAACTCGCCCGACCACTGGCCCACGAGGAACGTGGCCACCGCGTTGCCCGCGAAGTTGGTCAGGGCGCGGGCCTCCGACATGAAGCGGTCGATGCCCACGATCAGGCCGACGCCGTCGACCAGGTCCGGGCGGTGTGACTGCAGGCCGCCGGCCAGGGTCGCCAGGCCCGCGCCGGTCACGCCCGCCGCGCCCTTCGAGGCGATGATCATGAAGAGCAGCAGGCCGATCTGCTCGCCGACCGCGAGCGGCTTGTTCAGGGCGTCCGCGACGAAGATCGAGGCCATCGTCAGGTAGATCGCCGTGCCGTCCAGGTTGAACGAGTAGCCCGTCGGGACCGTGATGCCGACGACCGTGCGGGACACCCCGACGTGCTCCATCTTCGCGATCAGCCGCGGCAGCGCCGACTCCGACGACGACGTCGAGAGGATCAGCAGGAACTCGCGGCCGAGATAGCGCAGCACGGAGAAGATGTTGAGGCCCGTCACCAGCTTCAGCAGGAGGCCGAGCACGACGAACACGAAGATCAGGCAGGTCAGGTAGAAGCCGAGCATGATCTGCAGCAACCCGGCCAGGGCCTTCCAGCCCGTCTCGCCGACCACCGCGGCGATGGCGCCGAACGCGCCGATCGGCGCCACCCACATGATCATGGCGAGCACCCGGAACACCAGGCGCTGCAGGTAGCCGACCGCGCGCAGGACCGGTTCGCCCGTCGCGCCCATGGCCTGGATCGCGAAGCCGACCAGCAGGGCGACCAGCAGCGTCTGCAGCACCTGCGAGCTGGTCAGCGCCGAGAACAGCGTCGTCGGGATGATGCCGAGCAGGAAGTCGACCGTACCCTCGGATTCGGACGTGTCCGGGGCTTCACCACCGCTGAGGTCCAGGCCGCTGCCGGGGTGCAGGACGTTGCCGACGACCAGGCCGATCGCCAGCGCGACCGTCGACATCAGCAGGAAGTAGCCGAGCGCCAGCCCGCCCACCTTGCCCACCTTGGCCGCCTGCCGCACCGACCCGATGCCGAGCACGATCGTGCAGAAGATGATCGGGCTGATCATCATCTTGATCAGGTTGACGAAGCCGGTGCCGAGCGGTTTCAGCGACTCGCCGACCCCCGGCGCCACGATCCCGACGAAGATGCCCGCCAGGACGGCGACGATCACGGCCAGATAGAGGTACGCGGTGCGGTCGCGCCGCGGGCGGTCGCCGCCCGTGGTCGCCTCGGCAGTCGACATGTGTCTCTTCATGCCCAGCCGACGGCGTTCCACACGCGACAGTTCGGTCCAGGCCGAACCGCGGCACGGCCTCGGCCGGAAAATGTTGGCCGAGGCCGGCGAAAGGACGGCTAGTGGTCGTCGCGGGCGGCGTCCTCGGCGCGCTTGCGCTCCGCGCGGGACTCCGCCAGGTCGAGGGCGAGCACGCCGGCCAGGATCAGCAGGTCGTTCTGCCCGGGCGCGATGTCGACCGCGTACGTGTCGCGGATCGTGAACCACTTCTTCGAGACCTGCGCGACCCGCGACCCGCCCAGCTCGACCTCGTACTCGTGGTCGAGCAGGTCGCCCTTCATCTCCAGGTCGTCCGGGCCCGGCACGTCGATCGTGTACTTGTCGCGGAACGGCGTGAACAGCTTCTTGCGCATCTCGGCCGCCTCCTGGCCGCCGATGCTGATCGCGTACGTCGGGCGCAGCGCGATCAGCTTGCGGTGCACCGCCGCCACCTCGCGCCCGGACGGGTCCTCGATGACCAGCTTGTCGCGCAGGCTGAGCACCTTGCCGTCCACGTGGAACACCTTGTTGCCCGAGTCGTCGGTGATGTCGAAGTCGTCGCCGATGTCGAAGATCTTCTCGCGGATGAGGTACATGACCCCATCCTCGCGCATCAGTCGCCGGCCAGCAGGTCCTCGAACGACGTGCGCAGTGCGAACGGGTCCTCGACGGCGGCCGGCTCGCGGCGGGCCACCTCGGCGGCCAGCTCGGCCGCGCCGCGCCGCGACCGCTTGTCGAGCCGTTCGACGGCCTCCTCGCCGGCCCAGTCCTCGGCCGCGGCGAAGACACCGGTCGGCACCACGATTGAGCGGGTGTACGCGAACAGCGGCCGCAACGCGTGGTCCAGCGCGAGCGAGTGCCGCGCCGTGCCGCCGGTCGCGCCGATCAGCACCGGCTTGCCGGCCAGCGAGCCGTCCGGCAGGAGGTCCACGAAGGACTTGAACAGGCCGCTGTACGAGGCGGTGAAGATGGGCGAGACGGCGACCAGGCCGTCGGCCGCGGCCACCGTCTCCACCACCTTGGCGAACGCGCTGGCCGGGAAGCCGGTCAGCAGGTTGTCGACGATCTCGTGGGCATGGTCCCGGAGCTCGATCACCTCGATCTTCGGGGTGACGCCGAGCCGGGTCAGCTCCTCGCCGGTCGCGGCCGCCAGCTTGTCGGCCAGCAGCCGCGACGACGACGGTTGCCGCAACCCGCCGGACACCACGGCGATGGTGCGTTGCGTCATGCCACGACCTCGGGAGAAGCCGCGGCGGCGGCGGCCGCCACGAGCGACGCGTGGGTCGGCGCCTCCGGCACGTCGGCCGGCCGGTTCTTGGCGAACTCCTTGCGCAGCACGGGCACGACCTCCTCGCCCAGCAGGTCGAGCTGCTCGAGCACGACCTTCAGCGGCAGGCCGGCGTGGTCCATCAGGAACAGCTGGCGCTGGTAGTCGCCGACGTAGTCGCGGAAGCCGAGCGTGCGGTCGATCACCTGCTGCGGGCTGCCGACGGTCAACGGCGTCTCGCGGGTGAAGTCCTCCAGCGACGGGCCGTGGCCGTACACCGGTGCGTTGTCGAAGTAAGGACGGAACTCGCGTACCGCGTCCTGACTGTTCCTGCGCATGAAGACCTGCCCGCCGAGGCCGACGATGGCCTGGTCCGGGCTGCCGTGGTAGTGCCCGAACCGCTCGCGGTAGAGGCCGACCATGCGCTGGGTGTGCTCCTTGGGCCAGAAGATGTGGTTCGCGAAGAAACCGTCACCGTAGTAGGCGGCCTGCTCGGCGATCTCCGGGCTGCGGATCGAGCCGTGCCAGACGAACGGGGGCACACCGTCGAGCGGGCGGGGCGTCGAGGTGAAGGACTGCAACGGCGTGCGGAACCGCCCCTTCCAGTCGACGACCTCCTCGCGCCACAGCTTGTGCAGCAGCGAGTAGTTCTCGATGGCCAGCGGGATGCCGTTGCGGATGTCCTGCCCGAACCACGGGTAGACCGGGCCGGTGTTGCCACGGCCCATCATCAGGTCGACCCGGCCGTCGGCCAGGTGCTGCAGCATCGCGTAGTCCTCGGCGATCTTCACCGGGTCGTTGGTGGTGATCAGCGTGGTGGCGGTGGAGAGCAGCAGCTTCTCCGTGCGCGCCGCGATGTAGCCCAGCATGGTGGTCGGCGAGGACGGCACGAACGGCGGGTTGTGGTGCTCACCCGTCGCGAAGACGTCCAGACCGACCTCCTCGGCCTTGAGCGCGATGGTGACCATGGCCTTGATCCGGTCACCCTCGCTGGGGGTTGTGCCCTTGGTCGGGTCCGGCGTCACGTCGCCGACGGTGAAGATCCCGAACTGCATCTCAAAACACCTCACTTCGTTCAGCCACCGTCAACTTATTTGACGCCGCAACTATTCCGCGGAGCTTAACGGAGAGGTCCGTCACCCTCGTCGTCAGGACCGGCGACCACGTGGATCGCGGCTTCCTCGGCGCTGGCACCACCGGCGTCGATCCCGGCGTCCCACGCTACCGAGTCCGCCTCGACGTCCTCACCGAATCCCTGGTCGTCCTCGACCAGCCGGCCGGCCCGGGGGTCCTCCTCGTAGCCGCGGCGGCTGATCTCGTCCTCGTCGTCCGCCGGGTCCGCGTACGGGTCGACGTCGGGCTCCTCCTCCGCCAGCAACTGCTCGAGCGACTCGCCCTGGCGCTCCTCGGCCGCGGTGGTGCCGAACCGGTTGGCGCCGCTCCACCGGTCGGCGGGCGCGATGCCGACGTCCAGCGGGTCGGCCACGCGGTCGTCGTCGAGCGTGTCGGACGCGTCGAGCACCCCGTCGTCCTCGACTATCTCGAAATCGCGATCTTGGCTCATGTTCCCCTCACTTAACTCGGTCGGGTGCAAGCCTAGGACCCGCCTCGAAAGCCGCCGCTCCGGTGCGGGTCGGTCGGCTAGCCTTCCCCGGTGGTCCGTGCGATACGTCCGGCTTTGCGAGCCGTACCCCGTTTGGTGTGGTTGATCCTTGTCCTACATCTCGCGGTGGTCCTCGGCCAGACGGCGATCTTCCCGAACTTCCGCTCGCCGGACGAGCGGCAGCACGTCGACCTGATCGTCGCGGTCGCGCAGGGCCGGGCGTGGCCGTGGCCGGATCCCGGGACGCTGGCGGTGACGGAGGGCAGCGGCGCCGGGGGTTTCACGCGGTCGAACCGGATCGGCGGACCGCTGCACCTCGCGGACGAGCCGATCCCGCCGCGCGGCGACCGCCCGTCGTTCGCGTCCGCCGGCGGGGCCGCGCACGCGGCCAGGGTGCCGGCGAACCAGCTGATCCAGCACCCGCCGCTGTACTACGTCCTCGGTGCCGGGGCGCTCGCGCTCGTGCCGGGCTGGGACCGGATCCCGTTCGACCTGGCCTTCCTGGCGCTGCGGTGGTGGAACGTGCTGTTCGCGGTGGCGTTGCCGCTGCTGCTGTGGGCGGTGGCGCGGCGGCTGCGGCTGCCCGAACCTTTGCCGGTGGCGGCCGCCCTGATTCCGGTCGGGATACCGGAGTTGACGCACACGGAGTCGGCGGTCAACAACGACAACCTGCTGGTGCTGCTGTTCGCGGTGCTGACGCTGCTGCTGGTGCGGGTGCTGACCGGCGACACGCGGCGGCGGACCGCGCTGGTCATCGGGGCGGTCGGCTCACTCGCGCTGCTCACCAAGGGATTCGCGCTGCTGGTCCCGATCTGGATCTTCGTGGCGTACGCGGCGGTGGTGTTCCGGCGCCGGAACCGCTGGCGGACGGCGGCGGTGTCGCTCGGCGTGGCCTGGCTGGCCTGCCTGCCCGGGCTGGCCTGGTGGATCCACAACCGCATCGTGTACGGGTCGGTGCAGCCACACGGCCGCTTCACGTCGATGCCGGACCTGACGCCGCACTACTCGTTCGCCGACGGCGGGGTGCTCTGGCTGCTCCGGTTCGTGGAACGGATGAACACGCTGTTCTTCGTGCACGACCAGACGGGGGCGCAACGGCACCACTGGCCGTGGAAGCTCGCCCTGCTGGCCGGCGTGCTGGTGGTCGCGGGCATCGTGTCGACGCTGCTGATGCGGGCGCTGCCGCACCCCACCACGCTGGTGCTGCTCCTGCCGACGGCGGGGCTGCTGGCCATCGTGGCCAAGGGCTCCTACGAGCAGTTCGCGGCCAGCCAGACCTACGCCGCGATGCAGGGCCGCTACCTGTACGGCGGCCTGATCGGGGTGGCGGTCGTCGCCCTGGCGGCGACGGCCCGGCTACCGGACCGCTGGCGCCGCCGTGTCCCGCTGGCCGTCCTGGGGTTCGCGCTGCTGACGCAGGTGGTTTACGTGGGCTACACGGTGGACCTCTTCTGGACACCGGCGAACGGCGACCGCACCGCGGTGCCCGGCGCCATCGCGGCCTGGTACGCCCTGCCGCCGGCGATCCTGATCCTGCTGCTGGCCATGGTGGTGGTCGCCGTCACGGCGACGCTGGCGGGAACGATCAGCCTGGCCGGCCGCCCGACGACCATGCCCACCCCACGGACCGGGCCGACCACCCCGGAACAGCGACCGACCCCGGCCGAGCCGGCCCTTCAGGACCAGCCGGCGCCCTCCGAGCAGCCGGCGCCCTCCGACCAGCCGGCGCCCTCCGACCAGCCGGCGCCCTCCGACCAGCCGGCGCCCGCCGACCAGCCGGCCGCCCCGTCCGAACCGGACCGGGTACCGGCCTAGGGACCCGTGCGGGGTGGCGGTGACCCGTCGCGGGCCTGGCTTGCCTGGCGGGAGCGGCGGTCGTGACCGCCGCGGACCCGAGCCAGGATGAGGTTCATGCGGTCGCGGCGCGTTCGGCGGCCGTGACCGCGTTGCGGAACAGCATCGCGACCGTCGTCGGCCCGACGCCGCCCAGCCGCGGCGTGATCGCGCCCGCGACCTCCGCGCAGGACTCGTCGACGTCCGGGAGGAGTCGGCGGCCCTCGTAGCGGACACCGCCGCCGATCACCGTCGCGCCCGGACGGACGTGTTCCGGCTGGATGATGCCCGGCACGCCGGCCGCGGCGACCAGGATCTCGGCCCGCTTCGTGTAGCGCGGCCAGTCCTGGACTCCAGTGTGGACGACCGTGACCGCCGCGTTGGCCGTCGGGCGCTTCTGCGCGAGCAGCATCGCCAGCGGGCGGCCCAGCGTGGCACCGCGGCCCAGGATGACCACCTCGCGGCCCGCCACCGGGATGTCGTAGAACGCCAGCAGCGCCTCGATGCCCGCCGGCGTGCAGGGCAGCGGGCCCGGCAGGCCCAGCGCGAGCCGGCCCATGTTGACCGGGTGCATGCCGTCGACGTCCTTGTCGGGGTCCATCACGGCCAGCGCCTTGTCGTAGTCCAGATGGCCCGGCACCGGGTGCTGCACCAGCAGGCCGTGCACGGCCGGGTCGGAGCTGAACTCCGCGATCACCCGCTCCAGCTCGTCCTGGGTCGTGTCGGCGCCCAGGTGCGCGTGCGGCGAGACGAAGCCGAGGTCGGCGGCCTGGCGCTGCTTGATGCGGATGTAGCCGGCGCTCGCGTCGTCGTCACCCACCAGGATGGTCGCGAGCGCGGGCGTGACGCCCTTGTCCTTGAGGACGCGTACGCGGTCGGAGACGTCGGCCAGGATGCTCTCGGCAACCGGGCCGCCGGGCAGCAGGCGCGCGGACATAGTTATCCCCCCTCGGCCGCGGGCACCCAGGCGGTCGATCCCCGCGGGCGGGCTCCCCGATGGTCGTTGCCATCCTCGTTGCCGCCAGTCGCGCTCGCTTCAAGCATGCCAGATGGGCATTTCGTTACACCCGGTCGAGGGTGGCGCGGAGCACAGCGACCGCCGGGGCGATCTCGCCGTCGGCCAGGTTGCCGTAGCCGAGCACCAGGACCGGCGTCGGTGTGACCGGGGGCACGGCGCGGTAGTCGTCGAGCGCCACCAGGCTCAGGCCGGCCCGGGCGGCGCGGCGGACCACGGCGGGCGTGTCGGTGCCGTCCGGCAACCTGAGCAGCACGTGCAGGCCGGCCGCCGTGCCGTCGAGCGTGCCCTCCGGGATCGTCCGGCGGAGGGCGGCCAGGAGCAGGTCGCGCCGGCGCCGGAAGCGGCGGCGGGCGGCCCGGAGGTGGGCGTCGTACCAGCCGCGGTCCACGAACGTGGCCAGCGCGAGCTGGTCGAGCACCGGCGGCGCGGCGGTCACCGGGTCGGCGGCCGCGGTCAGCACGCCGGGCGCGAGCAGCCAGCCCAGCCCGAGCGCGGGGGAGAGGGTCTTGCTCACGGAGCCGAGCAGCGCCACGCGACCCGGGTCCAGGCCCTGCATCGCGGCGATCGGGCGGCGGTCGTAGCGGAACTCGGCGTCGTAGTCGTCCTCGACAACGAAGCCGTCGACCGCGCGGGCCCAGCGCAGCAGCGCCGCCCGTCGCGCCGGCGCGAGCACCGCGCCGCTGGGGAACTGGTGCGCGGCGCCGACCACGACGGCGCGGACGCCCTCGAGCGCGTCGACCCGCAGGCCGTCCCGATCGACCGGCACCGGGCGCACCGACAGGCCCGCGCCGGCGACCGCGGCCGCCAGCCGGGGCCAGCCGGGCTCCTCGACGCCCACCGCGTCGACGCCGAGCCGGCGCAGCGCCCGCGCCACCCGGGCCACGCCGTCGGTGATGCCCGCGCAGATGGTCACCGTGTCCGGGGTGGCCACGGCGCCGCGCGAGCGCCGGAGGTAGTCGGCGATGGTCCCGCGGGCGACCCGGTGGCCGCGCGGGTCCGGCAGGCCCAGGTCGGCGACCGAGACCGCGCGGGTGACGGCGGCCACGCTCTCGGCCCAGCGGCGGCGGGGGAAGGCCCGCACGTCGGGCAGGCCGGGTGCCAGGTCGTACCGCGGTGTCGGGGCGGGCGTCCGCGGCCTCGGCGGGCGGCTGTGGACGTGATCGTCCGGTGCCCAGGCCACCCGGGTCGCCGAACCGACGCGGGCGGCCAGGTATCCCTCGGTGACCAGCTGGCCGTACGCCTCCGTGACCACCCAGCGTGAGCAGCCGAGCTCTTCCGCGAGGGCCCGGCTCGGCGGCACGGCCGCACCGGTCGCCAGCCGACCCGAACGGATCGCCGTGCGCAGCGCCCGGGCCAGCCGCTGGTGCGCGGGGTCACCGGTGTCGGCGAGGTCGAGCAGCGTCGCCCACGCCAGATTGGTCTGGGAATCCATCACAAGATTGGAGCGTACGGCCTGACCGATCGTCACTAGCGTCGATGCCATGATGGATCAGCTGGTACTCGGCGCGATGATGTTCGGCACGACCACCGACGAGCAGCGGGCGTTCGCGATCCTCGACCGCTTCGTCGACGCGGGCGGCTCCTGGATCGACACGGCCAACTGCTACGCCTTCTGGGCCGACCCGAGCGGCTTCGGCGGGCAGAGCGAGGCCCTGCTCGGCCGCTGGCTGGCCCGCCGGCCGGGGATGCGCGACCGGGTCCGGATCTCGACGAAGGTCGGTTGCGAGCCGCTCGAGGCCGGGCGCTATCCCGAGACGGCCGAGGGGCTCGGGGCGCAGACGATCAAGAACGCGATCGAGGGGAGCCTGCGCCGGCTCGGCACCGACCGGGTCGAGATGTACTGGGCGCACAAGGACACCCGGCGCACGCCGGTCGAGGAGACCGTGGCGGCGTTCGGTGAGCTGGTGGATGCCGGGCTGGTGGGGCGGCTGGGCTGCTCCAACTTCGCGGCGTGGCGGCTCGAACGGTCGCGCCGGGCGGCGGCCGACGCCGGTGTGGCGCCCTACACCGCGGTGCAGCAGCACGTGACCTACCTGCGGCCGCGGCCGGACACCCGCCCGTCGGTCGTGCACCGGTTCGGGACCTTCAGCGACGAGCTGCGCTCCTATGTGGAGAGCCACGAGGACATCGACATCTGGTCCTACACCCCGCTGTTGTCCGGTTCCTACACCCGCGCGGACAAGCCGTTGGCTCCGGACTACGACCACCCGGGCACCGTCAGTCGGCTGGCCGCGCTGGACACCGTGGCCGCCGAGACCGGCACGACCCGCAACCACGTCGTGCTGGCCTGGCTGACCGATGGCTGCCCGAAGGTGATGCCCATCGTGGGTCCGAGCTCGGTGGCCCAGCTCGACGAGGCGATCGCCGCGATGTCCCTGACGCTGACCGCGGCGCAACGGTCCCTTCTGGACGCTGCCGGCTAGGACGGGCCCTAGACGTGCCGGACGGCCGGCGCGAGCGTCACGGCCAACGGGGTGGTGGGATGGCCGATCAGCCGGGCGAGCGTGCCCGGGGTGTCGGCCAGCCCGCCGGCCGCGATGCCCTCGTCGACCTTCGCCGACGTGGCCCTGGTCGGGTGCCGAACTCACTTGCTCGTCAGGGCGGGGTAGACGGGTTTCGTCTCCGCCTTGTCGGCCGGGAACACCTGCTTGACCTCGCCGCCCTGCACCTGCATGAGGATCGGCGTGGCGTTCTCGTTCTCACCGGTCGGGCCGAACTTGATCGGGCCGTTGCCGGCGATCAGGGTCGGCACGGAGCCGCCGGCGATCGCGTCGCGCACCTTGGCCGGCTCGGCGCTGCCGGCCCGCTCCAGCGCGTCGGCGATGACCTTGACAGCGTCGTACGCCAGCACCGCACCGGTCCGGATCTGGTCGTTGTACTTCTCCGTGTAGAGCTTCGCCAGCGCCTGCATGTCGGGATTGGTCATGTCGGCGTGGTAGTTCGCGTCGAAGAAGCCCTCGGCGGCCGCGCCGACCTCCTTGGGGAACTGCGGCAGGTCGAACGCGCCGTTGGCCACGCCGAAGACGGCGTTCAGCGTCGGCTTGATCGTGCTGACCGCCTTGGCGACCAGCACGCCGTCGCGGTAGTAGCCGGCCACCATGAGCACGTCGGCCCCGCTGGCCTTGACCTGGGTGACCTGGGTGGTCAGGTCCGAGACGCTGGCCGCGTCGTAGGCGATGGCCGGGCCGACCTCGATGCCGGCCTTCGCGGCCTCGGCCTTGAACGCGTCGCGCACGGCGGTGCCGAACGGGCCCTGCTCGTGCAGCACGGCGACCTTCTTGGCGGGCTTGCCCGCCGCCTTGGCCACCTGGTCGAGGAACTGCGCGCCGGCGGTGCCGAGCACCGTGGAGCTGGGCTGCACCCGGAACGTGTACTTGTAGCCCTGCGCCAGGATCGAGTCGGCGCTGGAGACGTCGATGACGAACGGGACCTTGTTGCGTTCGGACACGGTGGACACGTTGGCGCTGACCGCGCTCTGGTAGGTGCCGACGAGGCCGACGGCGCCTTCCTGGATCAGCCGCTGGGCCTCACTCTGGCCGACCTCGGGCTTGCCCTGGGTGTCGGCGCTGACCAGCTCGAGCTTCTTGCCGCCCTGCGACTTGATGCCGCCGGCGTTGTTGATGGCCTCGACGGCCAGCTTGGCTCCGTTGTCCATCTGCTGTCCGTCGGCCGCGGACGAGCCGCTCAACGGGTGGAGGGAACCGATCTTTATGGTGCCGCCGGACTGCCCGCCGCCGCCGTTGCTGGTGCCGGCCGGTGCGGAGCCGCCGCACGCGGCAAGGGCCAGCGGCACGGCTAAGGCAAGGCTCAGGGTCCAGGTCTTCCTCATGTCAGCTCCTGGGGGTGAGTGTTCCGCCGCACGGAACATCGCATGAGGCCTGATGCTGGCACTGCCCGTACGACGGGTCAAGACTCGGGCTCGAATCTTTCTGCAATGCAGGCCAATCGCGATTTGCAGGGTTGACCGTCGGCCGAGTCGGTGCTGGAATCGTGTTCCGCTGACGGAAACGCCGTACTGAGGGATGTGGACGTGGCAGAGAGTCAGGGCACCGAGGCCGCCACCCGCGTGGCCGACGTCCTCCTCTTGTTCACCGACGGGCCGGACTTCCTGGGGGTGACCGCCATCGCGCGCAGCCTCGACCTGTCGAAGGCCGTGGTGCACCGGATCCTGCAGACCCTCGTCGAACGCCGGCTGCTGGTCAGCGACCCGGCCAGCCGCGGTTACCAGCTCGGCCCGGCGGCCGCGGCGCTCGGCGCCCGGGCCCTGCGCGAGTCGCAGCTGCGCACGGTCGCCATGCCGGTGCTGCGGGAGCTGCAGCTGGCCACCGGCGAGACGACCACCGTCTCGGCGCGCGTGCACGGCGGCCGGGTCTATCTCGACCAGGTGGAGTCCACTCGGGAGATCAAGATGACCGTCGAGGTGGGACGCCGGTACCCGCTGCACGCCGGCAGCTCCAGCACCTGCATCCTCGCGTTCCTGCCGGACGCCGAGCGCGAAGCGGTGCTCGCCGGCGCGCTCCAGCCCCTGACCAACCGCACGGTGACCGACCACGACCTGCTCCGCGAGCGGCTCGACGAGATCCGCAAGACCGGCATCGCGGGCTCCGACGGCGAGCGGCAGGAGGGCGCCGGCTCGGTCGCCGCGCCCGTGTTCGGCATCGACGGCGAGGTCGTCGGCGCGATCTCGGTCTGCGGCCCGGCCCACCGGGTGGACGCCGCCGCCCGCGAGCGCTTCGGCCCTGCGGTCGGCGCGGCGGCCGACCGCATCTCCCGTGCGCTCGGCTGGTCCGGCGGGTTGCCCGCGTGACCCCACGGTCCTGGCTCTACGTGCCCGGGCACCGCGCCGACCGGGTGGTCAAGGCGTTGTCCTCCGGCGCGGACGCGGTCGTCGTCGACCTCGAGGACGCGGTGCCGCCGGACCAGAAGACGGCGGCGCGGGAGACGGCGGTCCGGCTCGCCGGGTCAGCGGACCGTCCATTGTGGGTACGCGTCAACGATCCCACCGGACCGTGGGGCGAGGCCGACCTCGACGCGCTGGCCGGCCGGGACCTGGCCGGCCTGCGCGTGCCATGTCACCCGTAACGAACAGGTCCAGCGCCCGTGGGTCGT